>CAZPYF010000238.1:0-3487 GCA_964590015.1 uncultured Burkholderiaceae bacterium | reverse complement strand
TCGGCCAGAAGAAAACCTCGGCAAGCGTGGCGAAAGACCGCCTGCAACTCATCCTTATCAACGAGCGGCGTACCGGCGTCACGCCCGACTATCTGCCCAGGCTGCAGAAGGAGCTCGTGGAAGTGATCTCCCGCTACGTGAAGATCAACCCGGAAGACATCAAGGTGAACCTTGATCGGCAGGATTCACTAGAAGTGCTCGAAGTGAAGATCGAGATGCCACAGGTCGACGTGCAAGCCGACGACAAGTGAAGCTCGTGCCGGCGCCAGGGTGCGCCGGCATGCCTTACGCCCCCGCCGAAATTTAAGCCCCGCCAAAAAAGAACCGGCCCGAAGGCCGGCTTGAGGGCGCAGTGCGCTTATTGTTCTTATTGATCGTTGTTCTTGTTAGCCGAGAACGGTCGGGCACGCCCGACCGAAACTCACTGGCGCTTGCCCACCTGATCGCCGATGACACCGCCGATGGCTGCGCCGCCCACCGTACCCAGCACGCTGCCACCGCTGATGGCGGCACCGGCAACACCGCCGACGCCCGCGCCGGTAACGGTTGCCTTCTGGCGGCTGCTCATGTTGTCCCAGCTGGAACATCCGGCGAGTGCAACGGCAAGCGCCGCAACGGCGCCCAATCGTACAAACTTGAGTGACTTCATTTAGAAGCTCCGTAAGGCTAATGACGGCTCACACCTTAACGCATATTTTACGTTCACTGGCTTTCTGAAACAAACGAGTGGTGAGCGTCGGAAACAATTGTTTCGTCCGACGACTTAATAAGCGCCAGGACGTCGCGAAATGCAGGGTTGCGGGCCGAACCAAGCCATTCGAACATCGCCATTTCGCTGGTCACGATGTTGCCGCCGCCTTGAAGCCAGCGTTGCAGCGCGGCCGCGCGATCACTTTCACGACGGGAACCAATGCCGTCGGCAACCAGCCACGGCGTGAGCCCGGCCAGCGCGAGCCCCAGTGCGGTCTGCAGCACGCAGACGTGCGCTTCGGTACCCACCACCAGCACGTTATGGCGGCCGACGGGCAGCTGACTCAACGTGTCGGCCTCGCGCATGGCGTCGAAATGAACCTTGTGCAGCACCTTCTCGGCCAGTTCGGCCAGCCGAGGATCCGTGGCGCCGATCTTGTCGGCGCAATGTTCGGTGGCTATAACCGGCACATTCAGCGCGCGCGCCGCCGAAAGCAGACGGTGCACCCGCGCCACCAGCGCTTCGCTTGCATCGATGGCCGGCAGCAGGCCTGCCTGCATGTCGACCAACAACACCATTGAGTCGTGGGCGGCGAGAATTCGTGGCACAGTCATGACGGTCTCCTGAGGCCCCTGCGCCTGGAACCGCGCGCCCGGGGCCATGATTTGACGAAGCTCTACTTCAGGGGCTTGAAGCGCAAACGACGCGGTTTGGCCGCCTCTTCACCCAGACGCTGCTTCTTGTCGGCTTCATATTCTTGATAGTTGCCTTCGAAGAATACTACTTGCGAATCGCCTTCAAACGCCAGTATGTGCGTGGCGATGCGATCAAGAAACCAGCGGTCGTGGCTGATGACCATGACCGTGCCGGCGAACTCGAGCAAGGCGTCTTCCAGCGCCCGGAGCGTTTCGACGTCAAGATCGTTGGAGGGTTCATCGAGAAGCAGAACGTTGCCGCCGGTGAGCAGGGTCTTGGCCAAATGAAGCCGCCCGCGTTCACCGCCCGACAAATTGCCGACTGTCTTGTTCTGATCGCCGCCCCGGAAATTGAAGCGACCCAGGTAAGCGCGCGATGACATCTCGAAGCGGCCTACGTTGATGATGTCGGAGCCGTCGGCCACGGCGTCGAACACGGTCTTGTCGTCGGGCAACGATTCACGCGACTGATCGACGTAGGCCAACTGCACGGTCTGCCCGATGTTCACCTTTCCGCTGTCGGGTTGTTCCTGCCCGGCGATCATGCGAAACAGGGTGGATTTACCGGCGCCGTTCGGCCCGATGATGCCCACGATGGCGCCCGCAGGCACCCGGAAGCTCAAGTCGTCGATAAGCAGCCGATCGCCAAACGATTTGCGGACGTTCTCGAACTCGATCACTTCGTTGCCCAGACGCTCGGCAACCGGGATGAAGATTTCCTGTGTCTCGTTGCGCTTCTGATATTCGTGCGATGCCAACTCTTCAAACCGCGCCATGCGGGCCTTGGCTTTCGCCTGACGACCCTTGGGGTTCTGACGCACCCACTCCAGTTCCTTCTTGATGGTGCGCTGGCGGGCCGACTCGGAGGCCTCTTCCTGTTTGAGCCGGTCTTCTTTCTGTTCGAGCCACGAGCTGTAGTTGCCCTTCCAGGGTATGCCGTGGCCGCGGTCGAGTTCGAGGATCCACTCGCACGCGTTGTCGAGGAAGTAGCGGTCATGGGTTACGGCTACCACCGTACCCGGGAAACGCTCAAGGAACTGTTCGATCCACTCGACACTCTCGGCATCAAGGTGGTTGGTGGGTTCATCGAGCAGAAGCATGTCGGGCTTGGAGAGCAACAGGCGGCACAACGCTACCCGACGCTTTTCCCCGCCGGACAACTTGCCTACTGTGGCGTCCCAGGGCGGCAGGCGCAGCGCGTCTGCTGCGATCTCCATTTGATGTTCGATGTCATCAGCACCGCTGGAAGCGGCTGCGGCAATGACGGCTTCGAGTTCGGCTTGCTCGGTGGCCAGGGCGTCGAAGTCGGCATCCGGCTCTGAGTAGGCGGCATAGACTTCGTCGAGCCGCTTGCGGGCGTGAACGACATCGCCCAGGCCTTCCTCAACCGCCTGTCGCACGGTTTGCTCTGGATCGAGTACCGGCTCTTGCGGCAGATAACCGATCTTGATGCCCGGCATGGGAATGGCTTCGCCTTCAATCTCGCGATCGATCCCGGCCATGATGCGCAGGACCGTTGATTTACCGGCGCCGTTAAGCCCCAGCACACCGATTTTGGCGCCGGGAAAGAACGAAAGAGAGATATCACGCAAGATTTGCCGCTTGGGCGGCACGACCTTGCTGACACGATTCATCGAAAATACGTATTGAGCCATATAGAGGAAAAAGACGAATTGAAGTTAACGACTGATTGTAGGCTGCAGCGTGGAATAAAGCCCGTTCGGGTGCAGCGCCGGCCTGCCGACATCGCAGACTAAAATACTGGATTGAGCGTACGGAGCCCATCATGAACACCCCCGAACCCCTCCTGACTTTCACGCAGGAAGAAATCGACCTCATCGGCGATACCGCCGACGCCTTGAGCGCCTACATGGGCAAACCCGTGCTGGCAGAGATCATGGATGCCGCAGATACGGGCGCCGAATGGGTTGCCTTCGGCGTGCCACTCGACATCGACGACGAAATCGATGAAGAGTCCACTGTGGTGATCCAGCTGGGCGGCCCTGGCGCCCGGTATGCGGGCAACCGGGGCGGCCTCGCACTCGACGACGCCGCCTATAGTTGCGAATGCCTGTGGATCATTCAACTTTCCGACGACCCC
>CAZPYF010000237.1:0-3512 GCA_964590015.1 uncultured Burkholderiaceae bacterium | reverse complement strand
GGCGGTGCCCAGAATGCCGGCAATGAACACCAGCCCCACAATCACATAGAGCCACTTTTCCAGCACTTCTCGGTCGGCGCCCGACAGGCGAATGAGCAGGTAGGCCAGGAAGGAGCCTTGAATCATTTCCCATACGCCTTCCACCCACAGGTGGATGGTCCACCAGCGGTAGAAAATGGCCACCACGTAGTTCTCGTAGTGCAGCAGTGCGGGCAGGTAAAGCACGGCCGAACTGCCCAGGCCCAGCAGCAGTACGGCTTCCGTAGTGGTGAAGCGCCCCGACCGTTTGATGGTCATGCCCACGTTGTAGAGGAAGATGAGCATGCACACCACAATGGCCAGCTTGTGCGGCAAAGGCTGCTCAAGCAGCTTGTTGCCGGTGCCGTAGCCAAACAGGTAGCCGATAACGGCCGTGACGCCCATGACCGCCCAGATGCCCAACTGAATGTAGGCCAGCTTCACACTGTAAAGCTCGGTGCGCGATTCGTCGGAAACGATCCAGTAGGTGGCACCCATGAAACCGGTGAGCACCCACACAATCAACAGGTTGGTGTGTATCGTTTTGGTAACGTCAAAGGGCAGGATATTCAACAGGGGGTCGGGCCCAAGATACTTGGCGGCCGACAGCAACCCGAACACGAGTTGCAGCCCGAAGAGAATCATGGCCAGTGCAAAATACCAATAGGCAACGGATTGGGTTTTATAGCGCATGGCGATCCCTTCTTAGTTGAACGACAACAGGTAGGCAACCAACTGATCGATCTGGTCGTCAGTGAGGTCTTCCCCGTAGTTCGTAGGCATGAACGAGACACCATTGGCCGAATACATCGGCCCGGGGTGCAGCCAGGCGCTAGGCTCGACAATGGATTCGCGTACGAACTCTTCCGCCGTGGTGGCTTCGCCGGTGTATTCGCCAGAGGCCTTGATCTGTTCGTAGAAGGCACCCAGACCGGCCAGCGAAGGCCCCGCCAGGTTCACACCCGGCGCCATGCTATGACACGCCTGGCAGGTGGGTACGGCCGTTTTGAAGAGCGCCTCGCCAAGAGCGATGGGTGCGTTATCGGCAGAAACCGGGCGCGCACCGGGCGGCAGACCGGCGGCAACGCCTTCGCCTTCCACTTGCTGTTGCGTCATGCTGAGGTCAGTGCCCGGAATCGAGCTGCCTACGACCAGAATGGGCCGTGGCGGCCAGCCCTGGTTATCGACATTCGCCACCCAATCCATGAAGGCGATCACATCAGAGATTTCCTCGTCGGACATACCCAGGTTGGGCATGAGCCGCCGATGCCGCTCTTCATCGTAGAACTGCGAGGGGTCTTTCATGAAGGCGGTGAGGTAGGGCGTGCCCCGCAACTGCGTGATCTTGGTGAGGTCGGGCGCGTAGTACGCGCCTTCGCCGAAGATCGTATGGCAGTTGATACAGTTGTAGTTGTGCCAGACGTTCTGGCCGCGCACCACTTCTTCAGTGATGTTTTCCGAATTGGTAAGAGTAGGGAACTGACGGTGACTGTCGACCGTGAGCACCAGGAACAGAAGGCTGGCCATGGCCGTTGAGGCGATGGCGAAGATGCGAGTCTGACGCTTGTTCATGACTTCCCCCTAAACGCCGATGCCGGCCCAATACTTGATGGAAGTGAACGTTGCGTAGCCAATGCTGATTAGCATGAGGGCCATGACCCCCCAACCTACGCCCTTAAGAATGCGGAACAAGACATCTGCCTGCATGGTGCCTTCCTTATTGTTGTCAGCCCTGGCCTTCGTGGAAAGGCGGGCTTGAAATCACGGGTGCCGCCCCAATATACGCTCGATACGCGAGGCGTGTCGACATAGGGCAAGCCTCCACGGCCGAACTCTGAACTCTTTATGCACGATCACAACATGAGCCAATCCGAAACTCCCGTTACTACCGAAACCCTTGGCTTTCAAGCCGAGGTCAAGCAACTGCTGCACTTGATGATCCATTCGCTTTACAGCAATCGCGAGATTTTCTTGCGTGAGCTGGTGTCAAATGCTTCCGACGCGTGCGACAAGCTTCGCTTCGAGGCCATCGACGAGCTGGGGCTATATGAAGGCGACACCGAACTGCGTATTCGGGTCGACTACGACAAGGAACAGCACACGATCACGATCTCTGATAACGGCATCGGCATGTCGCGCGAAGAGGCCATTGCGAACCTGGGCACCATTGCGCGTTCCGGCACCAAGGAATTCTTCACCCAGCTTACGGGCGACAAGCAGAAAGACGCCCAGCTGATCGGCCAGTTCGGCGTGGGCTTCTATTCGTCGTTCATCGTGGCCGACAAGGTCTCGGTGTTGTCGCGCCGCGCCGGCTTGCCCGAAACCGAAGCCGTGCTGTGGGAATCCGACGGCCAGGGCGAGTTCCGCGTGGCTCAAGTGGAAAAAGCCGATCGCGGCACGGCCATAGTGCTGCACCTGCGCGACCCGGAAGACGAATTCCTGGGCGGCTGGAAGATTCGTGAAGTGCTGCGCCGCTATTCCGACCACATTTCGCTGCCCATTCAAATGCTTAAGGAAGAATGGAGCGAAGAAAAGTCGGAACAGGTAAAGACGGCTGAGTGGGAAACCGTGAACCAGGCGAGCGCCTTGTGGGCGCGTGCCAAATCGGAAGTGACCGACGAGCAGTACAAAGAGTTTTATAAGCACGTTGCGCACGATTTCGACGACCCCTTGGCCTGGACCCACAACCGTGTTGAAGGCCGTAGCGAATACACACAGCTGCTCTTCATTCCGAAGCACGCCCCGTTCGACCTGTATGACCGCGACGCCCGCCGTGGTGTGAAGCTGTACGTGAAGCGCGTGTTCATCATGGACGACGCCGAGCAGCTGCTGCCCGGATACCTGCGTTTTGTGAAGGGTGTTATTGACTCGGCCGATTTACCGCTAAACGTGTCGCGCGAGATCCTTCAGGAAAGCCGCGATGTGAAGGCCATACGCGAAGGCTCTACCAAACGTATTCTGTCGGTGCTGGAAGACTTGGCCGAGAACCGCGCCGAAGACTACGCCGCATTCTGGGAAGCGTTCGGCCAGGTGCTGAAGGAAGGCATGGGCGAAGACTTCGCGAATCGCGAACGTATTGCCAAGCTGCTGCGCTTCGCCTCCACGCATAACGACGGCAGCGCGCAGAACGTGTCGTTTCCCGACTATGTGTCGCGCATGAAGGAAGGCCAGGAAAAGATCTACTACGTCACGGCCGATTCGTATACGGCGGCGGCCAACAGCCCGCACCTCGAAGTCTTCCGCAAGAAGGGCATCGAAGTGCTGCTGCTTACCGACCGTGTCGACGAATGGATGCTGTCGTACTTGCGCGACTTCGATGGCAAGCAACTCAGCTCGGTGGCCAAGGGCGGGCTCGATCTCGACGCGCTGGCCGACGAAGAAGAAAAGAAGCATCGGGCAGAAGTGGCCGAGAACAACAAGCCGCTGGTCGAGCGCATGCAGAAGGCGCTGGAAGGCAAGGTGAAGGAAGTGCGCGTCACGACCCGGCTGGTCGA
>CAZPYF010000236.1:0-3531 GCA_964590015.1 uncultured Burkholderiaceae bacterium | reverse complement strand
AATCCGTTCGGCGACGTCTGGATGAACGGCACAAACGAACTTTGCTGGCGCGACGCGTTCTGGACACCCGCCACCGGCATCGCCGGCTGCGACGGTGTGCCCGTGGCCCAGGCTCCTGTGGTCGCTCCCACTGCCACCAAGGTCGTTCTGAATGCCGACACCTTCTTCGACTTCGACAAAGACACGTTGAAGCCCGAAGGTCGCCAGGTTCTTGATCAGGTCGCCTCGCAAGTTGGCACGCTGAACCTCGAAACCCTTATCGCTGTCGGCCACACCGACTCGATCGGTAGCGAGCAGTACAACCAAGGCCTGTCCGAGCGCCGCGCTAACTCGGTCAAGAACTACCTGGTTAGCAAGGGCATTGCTTCTGACCGTATCTACACCGAAGGTAAGGGCGAAACCAGCCCCATCGCTTCGAACTCCACTCGCGAAGGTCGTGCACAAAACCGTCGCGTGGAAATCGAGATCGTCGGTACACGCCGTTAATCGTAGCGCCGCAACGACTTGCGGCGTTCACGACTACAATAAGGGCTCCGCATTGCGGGGCCCTTATTCATTGTACGCACGCCCCCGGCCCCTTTGGCCCGGCACGGCAGCCCTAACGTGAAAGGCAACATAATGAACGTTACCGCGCAGAACTCCAACCCACCCCCCAACGCAAACCAGGCCGAGCTCGATAAGTTCAGCGCCCTGGCTTCACGGTGGTGGGACCCGGAAAGCGAGTTCAAGCCGTTGCACGCCATTAATCCGCTTCGGTTAGGCTGGATTCGGCAACATGCCGGGGCGCTGGCCGGAAAGAAGGTGCTCGACGTCGGCTGCGGCGGCGGTATTCTGTCAGAAAGTATGGCAGTGGAAGGCGCCACCGTAACGGGAATCGACCTGGCTGATAAATCGCTCAAGGTGGCACGCCTGCATGGCTTGGAATCGGGCGTGAAAGTCGATTACCGGCTCATTAGTGCAGAAGACATGGCTGAAGCGCACCCAGGCGAGTTCGACGTGGTGACCTGCATGGAAATGCTTGAGCACGTTCCCGACCCGGGCTCTATCGTGCAAGCGTGTGCTCAATTGGTCAAACCGGGTGGGTCGGTCTTCTTTTCGACCATCAACCGCAATCCGAAGTCCTTCCTCTTCGCGATTCTCGGCGCTGAATACCTGTTGCGGCTACTTCCCAGGGGCACTCACAATTTCGAGAGCTTTATCAAGCCTAGCGAACTGGCGGGCGCAGTTCGCCGCGCCGGTCTATCTGCTAAAGCGTTTGCCGGAATGGAATACAACCCCATTACTCAAACGTATTCCCTCTCGGGCGACACATCGGTGAATTATCTGTTGGCCACCCGGAAAGAGGAATCAGGGCAATGAATAAGCTTGTTTTGTTTGATTTTGACGGCACACTGGCCGATACGGCACCCGATCTCGGTGCAGCGGCCAATACGCTGCGCACCCGCCGTGGTCTTCCAGAACTGCCACTCGACGTTTACCGGCACTATGCGTCGCACGGCGCGCGGGGTTTGATCAAGAAGAGTCTCGACATGAGCCCCGATCATCCCGAGTATGAAGCTGCGCGCGACGAATTCCTGACCGAATACGAACAGAACATGACCCAGCGCACCACCCTCTTCCCCGGCATTAAAGAGCTATTGGCGGGCCTGCAAGAGAATGGGTATACATGGGGAATCGTTACGAACAAGGCCGAATACCTAGCAATGCCGTTGGTCGTGCACCTGGGCTTGTATCGCCATTGCGCGATCACCGTGGGCGGCGACACGACCCCGCACCCTAAGCCACACCCTGCCCCGCTACTGCATGCCGCCGAAAAAACCGGCTTCGCGCCCAAAGACGCCATTTATATCGGCGACGACCAGCGCGATATCGTGGCCGGGCGAGCCGCAGGTATGGCTACGGTGGTAGCGGCCTACGGCTATTGCGGTGAAGAAACCGCCGTGCAATCTTGGCAGGCAACAGCCATTGCAGAGCAACCCAACCACGTGTTCGATCTGATCGAGGGTTGGGCACGCGCTTAAGCGTTACTCCACGTTATTCACCAGTCGAATGGGTGCGTCGCCGGGCTGGTACGAACCGGCGGCCGTAAAGAGCACGTCGGTTGATGAGTTCAAGGCCGTTTCCGTTGAGTCTTGCAGCACGCCGATCACGAACCCTACCCCAACGACTTGCATGGCAATGTCGTTCGAGATGCCGAACAGACTGCAAGCCAGCGGAATAAGCAGCAGCGAGCCGCCCGCCACACCCGCCGCACCGCACGCAGACACCGCAGCAACCACGCTGAGTAATAGCGCGGTAAACAGATCAACTTCAATCCCCAGCGTGTTCACGGCCGCCAACGTCAAGACGGTAATGGTGACCGCTGCGCCGGCCATATTAATAGTGGCGCCCAGCGGAATCGAAACTGAATAGGTCTCTTCGTGCAGCCCCAGGCGCTTCGCCAGACGCATGTTCACCGGAATGTTGGCAGCGGAGCTGCGAGTAAAGAACGCGGTAACCGCGCTTTCACGCAGGCAGGTGAAAACCAGAGGGTACGGATTGCTGCGTATCTTGAAGAAGACAATCAGCGGGTTGACCACCAGCGCAATGAATAGCATGCAGCCCAGCAGCACGGCCAGTAGGCGGGCATAGCCGACCAAGGCACTAAGGCCGGTATCAGCGACGATATCGGCAACCAAACCAAAAATGCCAATGGGCGCGAGCCGAATGACAGCGCGAACAATGAACGATACCGCCACTGACAGATCGGCCATGACGTTCTTGGTTGCACCATGAGCCGAGCGTAACGCCAGACCCAGTGCCACCGCCCACACCAAGATGCCGATATAGTTCGCATTCATCAGAGCGGAAATCGGGTTATCGACCGCGCTCATGACCAGCGTGTGCAGCACTTCCACCACGGAACCCGGCGGGTTCAAAGTGCTGTCGACGCCCTTTAACTGAATTACGCTGGGCCACATAAAACTGGCGACCACGGCGACCAGTGCCGCCGCGAACGTGCCGACAAGGTACAGAACCAGAATCGGGCGAATATGAGTGGCTTCGGTCGACTTCTTATTGGCCAGTGACGCTGCCACCAAAACCAGAACAAGCACAGGCGCCACGGCTTTGAGTGCCCCGACAAACAGATCGCCCAGCAACCCTACTGAAGCGCCGGCTTCCGGATAGAACAGCCCGAGCAAAGTGCCTAGAACAAGGCCAATTACGATCTGAGTGACGATACTGCCGTTACTGACGAACCGGATCAACGGGTTGTCTATGGCAAGACTGGGCATGGGGAACTCCATGGATTGGGCACGGCCCAACGTTAACAATGCCCCCACCTGCCGCCCGGCTTTGCGCCGGATTCTGTCGCACGCGGCCTCTTCGGGCCGGCCCGAAATTTTATCACGGCTCCCACACTATGAAAAAACCGTTGAGTGTCGTATAATTAGTAATGATTTCACAGGGGGCCGATCTGGCTTCGACGTGGGTCACGAAACAGAGTAGGGCATGTCGAGCACCAGTAAGCTCGTAAATCCACTGGAAAAC
>CAZPYF010000235.1:0-3540 GCA_964590015.1 uncultured Burkholderiaceae bacterium | reverse complement strand
GGCCATCGCCCGTCACGCGCCCGATGCGTGCGACGTATTGGTGTGTGGGGGTGGCGCAGCGAATATGGCGCTGATGCAGGCGCTGCAGGGGGCTTTGGCTTGCCCGCTACGCCGTACCGATGATTACGGTTTGCCTGCCCAGTGGGTCGAGGCTGCCGCGTTCGGCTGGCTGGCGTGGTGCCATGATGTAGGTCGGCCTGCGGGCCTGCCTGAAGTAACCGGCGCGCGCAGGCCTACTGTTCTGGGGTGCAGATATCCAGCTTGATGGCCGCACCCCTGCCTAGTTTAAAGCTGGGGCCTTAGGGTGCGAACGACGAACCGCAGCCGCATGTGGTCGTGGCATTCGGATTCCGAATGACGAACTGAGCGCCTTCGAGGTCGTCTTTGTAGTCGATTTCAGCCCCGACCAAATACTGGAAGCTCATGGGGTCGACCAGCAGTTCGACGCCGGCCTTTTGAATGGTGGTGTCGTCGTCATTGATGGTTTCGTCGAAGGTGAAACCATACTGAAAGCCGGAACAGCCGCCCCCTTGCACGAACACTCGCAGCCTGAGCTCGGGGTTGGCCTCTTCCTCGAGTAGCTCCTTGACCTTGGCCGCAGCGGCGTCAGAGAAGAGGATGGGCGTGGGAGGAACCTGTAGATCTACGGATTCGATGATATTGCTCATGAAAGACTCCGGCAGGGATACAGCCTGCACATAACTATCGTTCAATACTATAGCATCGCCGTCTAGCGGCAATGCCCAGGTGATCGGCGCGGGGTCGTACCCGTGCAATCAAAAAATTAGTCTTGTGTTGCAACCGGTACGCTACGGGTGACACGCAACGTGCGGCCCTCGAGCACATTCACCGTAATCGCGTCGGGCTCAAAGCCTTCCGGCAACCCCAGTAAGCCGCTGCTACGCTGAAACTCAGAAAATTCCAGAGCCAAACCGTTAGCGTCTTCAGGCGCTTCGCCCGCTTCCGGCACCGGTGCACCGGCTACGACTGCCGGCGAAAGTGGCACTTCGTGTTCCTCGCCGTTCAGGCGCCCACTAGCCATGAACTGCACGCGCCCCTGGAACGGCTCGGCGCCTTGCGCAGGGCTGCGCATCAGCAGCATACGGTACTTCAAATGGGGGCCACTGCGTTCGACGTCAAGCGCCCTGATGCTGATTGCGCCTTCCGGCCCCGGTGGCATCAGCTGTTCGTAGAAGGCCAGCGTATCGCGTGCCTGCCCGAGTTCGGCCTGAACCGTTCCCAGCGTTGTTTCGAGGCTGCGACGGGTGCTTTCTTCAACCAGCAGCCGCGCTTCGAGCGCTGCGGCGGCCGTTTCCGCATCATCAAGCTGACCACGCAACGTGGCCAAGCCGATTTCCGCCCGCCGCACATGCGAATGGGCGGCCTCAAGCGCTGGCTGCTGGATCCAGAAATACATAGCGCCCAACCCGATGATCAGGCCGGCGGCAAATAAGCCAAAGGCCAGCGCCAGCCGCACCGGCAAAGGTCGGCGTCGAACGGTCGAATGACTCGGGGCGGCAGCCGAGTCGCCCGTACGAGACCCACTTCGCGGCAATGGCTCCATAGCAGGTTAAGACCTCATACGGAACCTAAAGTTCCTTCCGGCAGGCCCTTAAGGTAGAACAGCTACGTGCTCGAGCCCGGTGGCTTCCGGCAGACCGAACATGAGATTCATATTTTGTACCGCCTGGCCCGATGCGCCTTTCACCAGATTATCTTGCGCCACCAGTACCACCAGCTGATCGCCGTTGTCGGGGCGGTGAACCGCTATACGCAGAAAGTTCGACGCGCGAACACTGCGCGTTTCGGGCAAGCTGCCCGCCGGCATGACATCAACAAAGGGCTCACCCGCATAACGCTCTTCAAACAGCGCCTGGAAATCGGTATCGAGCGCCGAAGGCAATATACGCAGGTAGAGCGTAGAGAACATGCCCCGGATCATGGGCACCAGGTGTGGTGTGAATGTGAGACCTACGGGCTTGCCCGCCAGACGCTCGAGCTGCTCGGACATTTCGGGGTGGTGACGATGCCCCATGACCCCGTACGCCCTGAAGTTGTCGCTGGCTTCAGAGAACAAGGTGGCCACTTCGGCCTTACGGCCTGCGCCCGATACGCCCGACTTGCAGTCGGCTACCATGTGGTCGGTGTCGATCAGCGGCTGGGGTGCTTGCAACAGCGGCGCCAAGCCCAACAACACGGTAGTGGGGTAGCAGCCGGGGTTACCCACGATTCGAGCGGCCGCGACGGCATCGCGATTGAGTTCGGTCAGGCCATAGACCGATTCCTTGAGAAGATCGGGGCAAGTATGCTCCATCTTGTACCAGCGCTCAAAATTGGCCAGATTCTGAAGACGGAAATCGGCCGCTAGGTCGATGATGCGTACCCCTGCAGCCACCAGCTCTTGCGCCTGGCTCATGGCCACGCCGTGCGGTGTGGCGAAGAACACCACATCGCATGATTCGAGCGCGCCGGCATCGGGCACCTGGAACTTGAGATCGACTCGGCCGCGCAGACTGGGATACATCTCGGCTACCGGCATGCCGTCTTCCTTGCGCGAGGTGATGACGCGCAATTCAACGTTCGGGTGCTGGGAAAGCAGACGCAACAACTCGACGCCCGTATATCCCGTGCCTCCGACGATTCCAACCTTGATGCGCGTGTCTGCTGCCGAACTCATGATCTTTCCTGGTGAATATGATAGATATGCATAAATTATGCCCCAAATGCAAAACCCCCGGGCAAGGCCGGGGGTTCTGAACACCGCGGGTGCGAGACCCGATGCAGGAAATCAGCGCTTGCTGAACTGCTTGCGGCGACGGGCCTTGTGGAAGCCGACCTTCTTGCGTTCCACTTCCCGGGCATCGCGCGTGACGAGGCCGGCCTGCTTCAGTGCAGGCTTGAGCGTTTCGTCGTAGTCGATGAGTGCGCGTGTGATACCGTGGCGCACTGCACCGGCCTGACCGCTCTCGCCACCGCCGTGAACGTTGATATGGAAATCAAACGATTCAACGTGGCTGGTGAGCACGAGCGGCTGACGCACGATCATGCGCCCGGTTTCGCGGGCGAAGTATTCGTCGACGGGCTTGCCGTTAACAACGATATTGCCCGACCCCTTTTTCATGAACACACGGGCGACCGAAGTCTTGCGGCGGCCGGTGCCATAGTTCCAATTACCGATCATGACCTGTCCTTAGATTTCCAGCGGTTTGGGCTGCTGAGCAGTATGCGGATGCTCGGCGCCGGCATAAACCTTGAGCTTCTTGGCCATGGCATAACCCAGCGGACCCTTGGGCAGCATGCCCTTCACAGCCTTCTGGAGCGCACGACCGGGAAAACGCTGCTGCATCTTCTCGAAGTTGGTTTCAGTGATACCGCCCGGATAGCCGGAGTGACGATAGTACTTCTTGTCATGCGACTTGTTGCCGGTCACGACGATGTCGGCGGCGTTGATCACGACGATGTAATCGCCGGTGTCAACGTGGGGGGTGAATTCTGGCTTGTGCTTGCCGCGCAGACGGTGTGCGACTTCGCTGGCCACAC
>CAZPYF010000234.1:0-3581 GCA_964590015.1 uncultured Burkholderiaceae bacterium | reverse complement strand
AGCAGGGCGTACCAATCAGGGTAGGCGCCCGCCAGCGGAGCGGGGTTCACGAAGAAGGCCTCAGCGCTCACAGCAAAGAACTCCGCCGGATCAGTGGCCGCATACGGGTCGAGTGCCAGAACCCGGTACCAGGGCTCGGCGTCTTCCGACTCGGGGTCAACGTCGGCCGGAATGGCAGCTTCCACTCGGCGCAGCACTGTGCAGAAATGATCGTACGTGGTGTCGAGCACACGCTGCCACATGCGCGGTGTAAGCTGCGGACCATGCCGGCCCAACCATGGCATGCCGTCGGCGTCGCCCTGATACAGGTCGAGCTTGTGCGCGAACTCGTGAATTACGACGTTGATGTCGGGGTTCAGTTCCGGGCCGCAATCTTCCCAGGAAAGAATGACTGGGCCGCCCTCCCATGCTTCCCCGGCCGCTTCCTCGACATACTCGTGCACCACACCGCTTTCGTCGACTTCGGTGCGGGGAATCAGAAAGCCGCCGGGATACACAATAATCTCAGTCCAGCCTTCGTATACGGCCGGATCGAGATTCAATATGGGAAGGGCCGCCTGTATCGCGATTGAAAGGCGCATCTCGTCGGAAACCGGCAGATCATGGGCGCCGCTGAAGCCTTTGCTGGCAAGCAGCCAGGCCACCCGGCGACGCAACCCTTCTTCATCTTCCTTGCTCAGGCCCACCAGAAACCGATGGCGCGCCACGGCGTTCGCCCACAGGGCGGGGTTGATCGCCGCGAGCTCGCGTTGCACGCGCGCGGGCCGCGCCCCCTTGCCCAGCAACCACCTGAACATGTCAACGGGCTCCGATCATTACACGGGGCACGCCACTGACGTGAGCACCGCCACCGGGCCGGCATCGCGAATGGCGTCGATCTGCTCGAGATTGCGCACATACAGCACACCACCGAACGACAGCGCGTTGAGCGACACTTCGGCGAAGTGTTCTCGCGAGCGCGGCACGATCAGCATCCAGCCGTCTTGCACAAGCATATTTGCCGGCGGAAGATGGCCCTGAGCATCAGGCTGAAGCTGCAGGGTTTCCAGAGCATGCTGATACCCACGCAACATGCTTTGGGCCGATGCGGCCTCATCGACGCCGGGCCCGGCCTGCACGCGCACGAAGCAGTGCCGCAACGGAAGACGCAAATCAATGAACAGGGTGTGCTCACGCGCGTCGGGATCAAGCACCGATCGGAACATGCGCAGGCTGGCGTTCTCGGGAGCCGGGGGCACCCACTGCACGTGCATGTGCCGCTGGCTGGCGCCGGCGGGCGTGCCGCCGTTGTGGAACCCGAGCCCGCCCGTTGCCGAAAGAAGAAAGGCCAATGCCTTGAAATCGTCGAGTTCGAGCGGCGAGGCCTGCTCGGCGAATTCAGTACGCGCGAGCACCAAGTGCCGAGCGCTGACCGGATATTTGTTCAGAATGGCCACATGCTGGGTGCCGATACCGCCCACCGTAAGCGCCGGGTCGGGCGGCAGGAAGGGGTTGAAGTTTGGGTCGCGCGGCCCGCCTGGCAGCTCTTGCTTCTTTTCGAGCGCCTTCACGTGGCGCACTGCAAAAGTCAGCCCTCCGGCTTCCAGTGTGACTTCCTGAGATTCCACAGGTAACAAAGCACCAGCCGAAATCGCTTCTGCGCTGCGGGCGTCGACCGTCTGCATGAACGGTGTCGTCATCGTGTCCTCCTGAACTCGAGTTCCGTTGCAATGAACGGGCTTACTGTACTGATGTTACTCGAGCCGGCGAAACGCGGGAAAACGCCCGGGAACCAATCTTGCTACAGCGGGTTATAGCGCAAGATCCGGCGCTCAACACCCCCTCGAAACGGGAGAAATCCAATGAAAAAGCACCTGTTCTTACCCCTGATTCTGGCCCTCGCTGCCTTTACCGCCGGCTGCAACACCATGGAAGGCATGGGCGAAGATATTGAGCGAGGCGGAGAGAAGATCCAGAAGGAAGCCCGCTAGCGCACCCGGGCGCCGACACTCAAGTTGTCGGCGCCTTCTCTATCTGAAGGCGAACCAGAGACCTGCCACCGCCACCAACGCGACCGTGGCCCAGCCGATACGGTCGACGTAACGGTGCAGCAGGGCTTCCATGCGTTCGCCGCCCCAGGCAAGCAAGCCCGCCACCAAGAAGAATCTTATGCCGCGGCCAATAAGCGAGCCCATCATGAACGGGAAGAGCGCCATAGAGAGCGCGCCGCCCGCAATGGTGAACACCTTGTAGGGTATCGGCGAAAAACCCGCCACGAAAATTGCCCAGAATCCGTATTCACCGAACCATCGCATCGCCGTTTCGTACGCCGGCCAGTAGCTGCTTTCTTTGAGCCAAGGCATAAGCGCGTCGATGGCGAAATACCCGATCAGGTACCCAAAGAAGCCGCCGATCACCGACGCAAGCGTGGTGAGCAAGGCCAGCCACCATGCCCGCTTGGGATTGGCCAAGCACATTGGCGCGAGCATCACATCTGGGGGAACCGGGAAGAATACGGATTCGAAAAAGCTCAGCGTGCCCAGGTACCAGGGCGCCTTGGGGTGGCGCGACCAACGCATCGCGCGCTCGTAGAGCGGTGAGAAGAGTTTCATGCGTGTGCAAGAAGTAGCAGCAGGTGCGGCGCTGCAAAAGGCCGGGTTTCCCCTATGCTATAACGCTCAGTGTACTGGCGGAGCGCGGCACGACGCCGCTCAGGAGAAAAAAGTGAGTGTACACGCAGAAACCCGGCGCATCAGCGTGCCGGAACTGACGGCCTACAAAGGGCAAAAGAAGATTGCGGCACTGACCGCTTACATCGCCCCGATTGCCCGTTTGCTCGACGAGCATCTCGACATGATTCTCGTCGGCGACTCCACCGCCATGGTCGGTTACGGCATGCCCGACACCCTCAGCATCACCCCTGCCATGATGACCGCCCATGCCAAAGCCGTCGTCGATGCCACGCGCCGCGTCTGTGTGGTGGTCGACATGCCCTTCGGCAGCTATCAGGAATCGCCCCAGCGCGCGTTTCGCGCAGCTGCGGCGATGATGGCCGGCAGCGGCGTACAGGCCGTGAAGATCGAAGGTGCGGCCAATATGGCACCCACGACGCGCTTCATGGTCGAGCGCGGCATACCGGTGCTGGCGCATGTCGGGCTCATGCCCCAATACGTGAATGTGATGGGCGGTTTCAAGGCACAGGGATTCAGCGACGAAGTGGCCGAGCGCATTGTGGAAGACGCCGTGGCTCATCAGGAAGCCGGCGCCTTCGCGGTTGTGCTGGAAGGCGTCACCGAAGCGCTTGGGCGCCGTATTACGGAAACCCTGCACGTTCCTACCATCGGAATCGGTGCTTCGCCCGCCTGCGACGGGCAGATTCTTGTCACGGAAGATATTCTTGGCTTGAGCGGGCCGCGCATTCCCAAGTTTGCCAAACAGTACGCCGACATCGGTTCAGCCATTAGCACCGCCGTAGGTCAATACGCCCAAGACGTGCGCGACGGCAGCTTCCCGGCTCTGGAACACTGCTTCGGAGTCAAGAAATAAGCGTGGTTAGCGTTGGGCGCGGGCCGCCATACGCTACACCGCCCAGTGTTATTTGC
>CAZPYF010000233.1:0-3587 GCA_964590015.1 uncultured Burkholderiaceae bacterium | reverse complement strand
ATATACGAGCTTCCCCAGGTTCGCGAGACAGCGGTCGTTGGCAAGCCGCATCCGCATTGGGGTGAAGAGCCTGTTGCTTTCGTCGTTCTCGAGGAAGGGGCTGAACTTACCCTTGAAGCGCTGGATCGACACTGCCGCAGCCGCCTGGCCGGCTTCAAGAGCCCCAAGACATTGATGGTGGTGGATTCCCTTCCACGCACCGCGACGGGCAAGGTCTTGAAGCGGAATCTGCGAACCCTGTTCAGTGACGAGCCCAATACAGCGGGAGAAAAAAATGGCCATTGATCATGCAGGCGTCAAAGAGCGATTTATTCAGCATGCCGGCTATTGGGATGCGGAGTGCGAGGCCCTATTGGCCTTAGACCCGGAATATTTCCAGATTGTCGTGAACCTGATGACGGCGCCGAGCGCCACGGGCGCGCTGGAACCCAGAATCGCCGCGTTGGTCCAGCTGGCGTTCGACGTTTCGATTACGCATTACGACAAAGACGGCGCAGCACGGCATATCGCCCGCGCGATGGCGAGTGGCGCCACGCGCGAGGAAGTCCTTGAAGTGTGCCAGCTCACCTCGGTGGTGGGGATACACGCCTGCAATATGGGTGTTCCGATATTGGCCGAAGAGCTGCAGGCCTTGAATCGCGGCCATGAGTTAGGCCCAGCTGAATTCGACGAGCGCCGCGAAACACTGAAGGCCAAGTTCGTTGAATTGCGCGGTTACTGGAGCCCGCTTTGGGACGATCTACTGCGGAATTCGCCCGAATTCTTTGAAGCCTACACGCAGTTCTCGTCATACCCCTGGCTGAAAGGTGGGCTACGGCCGAAGGTTAAGGAATTCATCTATATCGCGATCGATGCGGCGACCCATCATCTTTATTTGCCGGGTCTGCGTATCCATATCCAGAACGCCCTGCGTCATGGCGCGACCGCCTCTGAAATCATGGAGCTGTTGATGTTGATCAGCGCGGCTGGGGTGAAGAGCAGTCTTGTGGGCGCACTGGCATTGGTCGCCCATACCGAGAAAACCTCTCAGAGGAAGCAGTAAGAAGCATCACCTGCGGTTTATATCAATAACGGTTTGATCACGGAGACAAGAATGAAATTACGAAGCAACACTTTAAAGCTTGGCGCGGCAGCCGTAGCCCTGGCTCTGGCGAGCCCTGCAGTGATGGCTCAAGACACCATCAAACTGGGGCTCACAGCGGCCCTTACTGGGCCGTTCAACGAGTTCGGTGAAGGCATCCGTCGCGGCGCTGTTCTGGCCATCGCGGAGTGGAACAAGAATGGCGGCGTCGATGGCAAGAAGGTGGAACTGGCCGAAGCACTCGATGATCAGTTAAGCCCGGATCGTGCAGTGCAGAACATGCGCCGGATTCTGGACAATGAAGAGATCGTCGGCATTATCGCCCCGGCCGGAAGCGGGCCCACGCTTGCGACCATCGATATGCTGGAAGCCGACGGCCGCCCCGTGTGCAATCCGATGGCACAGGCTCCCCAGATCGTTTATCCGAACGGCATGGACAAGCCGCCACGCAAGAACGTGTTCTCGCTCGCGATTACCAACGAAGCCGAGTCGACACGCCTAGGCCAGCTGCTGGCGGAAAAGTACAACAACGTCGGCATCCTTCACGAAAGCACGGCCTATGGCGTAACCGGTAGCGAGATCGTCAAGCGCGCCTATTCCGCTGCCAACGAGAAAGGCAAGGTAACTTCCGAGTCGTATAACCAACGCACGCAAGACGTGACAGCCCAGCTGGCACGCCTGCAACGCGGCAACATCGATGCTCTGCTCGTGATTGGTCTGGGCGCCGACTTCGCGGTAATCCGCCGGAACATGAGCCGTCTTAACGTTGACCTGCCCCTGTATGGCTCTAACGGCGCAGCCACGGCTCCATACGTCGAAGGCGCGGGCGATCTGGCGCTCGGCACCCGTTCGGTCAGCACCCTGTCTTTCGGTCAGCGCCCGCTTTCTAAAGAGTCGCAGACCTTTGTTGATGCGTATCGCGCCGAATTCGGCACCGACCGCTGGTATGGCCCCGATGCCGAGAATCCACTCGTCTCGATGGCATCGGTGGTGGGCACAAGCTACGACTGCGTGAGCGTCTTGCTTGACGGCATCAAGCGGGCCGGAACGACGGATCCGGCCAAGGTTGTGGCCGCTATTGAAGAAACTAAAAACTTGCCAGGCGCTTCTATCGCAGCCATTTCGTTCTCGCCCACTGAACACGAGGCGCTCAAGCCGACTGATCTGGGTCTTTTCGTCATGACGCGCGAAGGCGACCGTACCTTCCTCAAGCTCGCTGAGGATTGAGGTTCGGTAGGCGTATTCAATAAAAGTACAAAGGCTCCCACATGAGTTTCTTCTTGTCTTTAGTCATCGCCGGGTTGTGCGTCGGCTCAGCGTACGCGCTGGTTGCCGTGGGCTTGAACTTCACGTTCTGGACCACAAAGACGCTCAACTTCGGCCAGGGTTCCGTGATGATGCTCTGCGCCGTAACGACTGCGCTATTAATGGCAGGCGGTACGGCCAAGATCGTCAGTATCGTCGCGGCGCTAGCATTGGTGGCGATTGTGGGGGTCATTGTTGAACGCGTCGCAGTGCGGCCGGCATTGAAAACAGCCGGCAGCATGGGGTGGGTGATCGCCACGTTGGGATTCGGCATCTTGCTGCAAGGCATCACGGCAAAGATGTTCGGTTCCCAGGCGATTGCCTTTCCTGAAGTTATTTTCCGCGCACAGGACTCGATCACGCTCTTCGGCCAGAACGTGTCGCTGCAGTACGCCACGGTATTCGTGACGTCGGTATCGCTCATTCTGATTCTGGAATTCCTGATGCGGCACACCATCCTTGGTAGCGCGGTAAGGGCCATTTCGCAAGATACCGAATTGGGCACAGTTCAAGGTTTGCCGGTGGGCCTCATCATTTCGGGTTCCTTCGTCGCCTCCAGCATTCTGGCCGGCGTGGCGGGCATCTTGATCGCGCAGATCAGCGGAACGGTAGACCCGGCATTTGGATTCGAACTCGTGCTGTTTGGCTTCGTGGCGGCCGTGCTCGGCGGCATGGGCAGCTCGTACGGCGCCCTGGTAGGCGGGCTGATCGTGGGTGTAATCGGAAAACTGGTCGGCGGCTATGTTTCGACAGCGGCCGAACACAGTATCGCGTTCGCATTATTGATTTTGATGCTCGCGCTGCGGCCCGAGGGGTTCTTTGGCCGTCGTGAGGTGGGCAAAGCATGATGGTCTTTCGTTCCTTTCTTACTGCCCTGGTTACGAACCGGGTGCTTCAAACGATCGTCTTTCTCGCGCTGCTGATTGGTGCTAGCCAGTTCGGCGACGCCCTTGTGCAAATCCTGACCTTTGCGCTGGTCTCGATTCTGTTCGCGCAGAGCATCAATATCCTGACCGGTATGGCCGGGCAGATTTCGCTCGGCCATGCCGCCTTCTTTGGTGTGGGCGCCTATGGCAGCGCCATACTCGCGAAAACGTACGGACTGAGCTTGTTGCTGACCATTCCGGTGGCAACGATCGTCTCTTCGTTCCTGGCTTATGTGCTTTCGTTCCCGGCCGGGCGCGTGCGCGAGGTCTACCTT
>CAZPYF010000232.1:0-3669 GCA_964590015.1 uncultured Burkholderiaceae bacterium | reverse complement strand
GACGCGGCGTTCGGCGGCCGCCACACCCAGGTCGGGCTCTTCGAGCTCGCCCCGGGCGGCCCGTTCGGTGTACTTCAGACCGGTGTGGCGTACATCATCGCCGCGCACCATGTAAATTACACGCTCGGCCATGTTCTTGGCATGATCGCCAATGCGCTCAAGCGCACGGGCAATGAAAACGAGTTCCACTGATTTGGAAATGCTGCGTGGGTCTTCGATCATGTAGGTGACCATGTGCCGCAACGCCGCCTTCCATTCCTTGTCGACTTCCTTATCGCTGCGCACTACGGCGGCTGCGCTTAAAGGGTCGTGCCGGGCGAAGCTGTCGAGCATGTCGCGAATCATGGTTGCCACGTCGCGGGCCATATGGCGCAGTTCCACTACAGGCTCGTAGAGCGAATTGGCTTCATGGAGCCGACGCGCCACCTTGGCGATTTTTTCGGCTTCATCGCCACAGCGCTCCATGTCGGTGAGCATCTTGGAAACCGACAGCAGCATGCGCAGGTCGCCGGCAGTGGGCTGATGGCGCGCGATCAGTAAGCCGATGCGCTCGTCGATTTCCACTTCGTGCCGATTGACTTCGCGTTCGCGTTCGCGCACACGGTCAACCAACGACAAATTGCCGTTTTGCAGCGCCTCGACGGCGTCTTGAATCATGGTTTCAACCAAACCGCCCATTTCCAGGAACTGGGAACGGACCGCTTCAAGATCAGATGAAAACTGCCTGTTGGTGTGCTCAGTCATAATGCTCTTCAATCGCGAATAGGAAGATACCCCGGCAAAGGGATTCTGCCTGCAAGGATATCATTCAATTATGACTGATTTGTGTCGGCGTGCGGCGCGGCTGTTCGAGTGAGTCGTTGAACGCCCGTCTGCGACGAAACCAAGGCGAGGTCAGCGCCGGAAAGGGCAAACAGCCCGCATCCAACCACTCCGGGAATATCGTTGATGTGCGACTCGAATGCAGCCGGGTCTGTGATGTCGAGCCCGGCGACGTCAAGAATTTCGCCACCGTTATCGGTAATAAACCCTTCGCGAAGCACCGGCCGCCCACCCAGCGCTTCCAGGCGTCGGCTAACCACATTACGCGCCATGGGAACCACCTCCACCGGCAAGGGGAACGTGCCCAGACGCTTCACGACCTTGGATTCATCGACGATGCAGATATATCGCTTCGCGACCGACGCCACGATCTTCTCGCGAGTGAGCGCGCCCCCGCCGCCCTTGATCATGTTCATGTCATGATCGATTTCGTCGGCGCCGTCGACATAAATGGGCATCTCGTCGACATCGTTAAGATCAAGCACCTCGATGCCCAGGTCGCGCATGCGTTGGGTGCTGCGCTCTGAACTGGACACCGCTGCGCGGAACCGGCCGCGATGCGCCGCGATGGCGTCGATGAACAGGTCGACCGTTGAGCCGGTACCCACCCCCAAGACCGAGTCGGCTTGCAGGCATGTGAGGGCGTATTCGGCGGCCGCAGCCGCCACATTGCGCTTCAGTTCATCTTGAGTAAGCATTTCAGTATTTAATTCCGTTCAGTTCTGCAGGCGCTCGAGAAACTTCTTTTCGGTGAAGCCGACGGTAACCGAGCCATCGGGCCATATTGCCAGAGGCCGGCGAACCAGCGCCGGAAATTCTGCAATAAGCGCCTGCCACTCGGCGTCAGAAGCCGGCGCTTTGCGCTCGTCGGGCAAATTACGCCATGTCATCGAGGCCCGATTCACCAGCTTTTCCCAGCCGCCCAGCTCACGGCTCCATGACACCAGGTCGTCGGGCTTTAGCGGGTGGTCGCGGTAATCGCTGAACGTGGCTTGCACGCCCTGTTCCTGTAGCCAGTTACGCGCTTTGACACAGGTGCTGCACTTTGCCAGCCCATGCAGGGCAATTTCACGGCTCACGAGCGATTCTCCTTGCGATTCTGTACACGGTTAGCAATCACTACAAAAACGGCGACCAGCAACATGAAGAGCGTGGCAAGTGCGTTGATCTCGGGCTTCAGGCCCAGGCGCACCCGGGAAAACACCTCGAGCGGCAAGGTGGTATAGCCGGGCCCGGTCAGGAACGAGGCGATCACCACGTCGTCGAGCGACAGCGTAAAGGCCAGCAGCCATGCCGCAACCAATGCCGGCGCGATGAGCGGCAGCACGATCTGGAAGAAGACCTTGATCGGCGAAGCACCCAGATCGAGCGCAGCCTCTTCCAGCGAACGATCGAGATCGCGCACCCGCGACTGAATGATGACCGAGACATAGGCCATGCTGAGAATCACGTGCCCCACCCAGATGGTGAAGGCGCCATTACTACCCTCCCACCCCAGCAGATCGCTGAGCTCGACGAACATGAGCAGCAACGAAATGCCCAACACGACTTCGGGAATTACCAGCGGTGCGCTCGCCAGCCCTACAAATAATGCGAACCCGCGAAAACGCCCCATGCGGGCCAACACATAACCAGCCCAAGTACCTACCACGACGGCGGCCGTGGCCGTGAAGGCGGCGATCAATAGCGACAGGCGGGCGGCCTCGAGCAATGCCCGGTCGTTGAACAGTTCGTAATACCAGCGCAGCGAAAAACCTGTCCAGGTGGTCATCATGGCCGAGTCGTTGAACGACAGCACCATGAGCACCAGAATCGGCACGTAAAGAAAGGCGTACCCAAGCCCCAGAACCAGCGCACGCAAACGGGAATCAGGCCGGGTCATTGGCGACGCCCCCCTCTCATGCCCAGCTGACGCACCTGACCATATTGGAACAACACTAGCGGCACGAGCAGCAACAGCACCATCACGCAGGTCACCGCCGCGGCCATCGGCCAGTCGCTGTTATTGAAGAACTCGGTCCACATGACGCGGCCGATCATCAGGGTGTCGGCACCGCCCAGCATCTCGGGAATGACGAATTCGCCGACGGACGGAATGAACACCAGCATGGCACCAGCAATCACACCCGGCATCGAGAGCGGTAGAACCACAGAGGTAAAGGCCCGCCACGGCCGTGCGCCGAGGTCGTAAGCGGCTTCAAGAAGCCGCAAGTCGAGCTTCACCAAGTTGGCATACAACGGCAGGATGAAGAATGGCAGATAGGCGTACACCAGGCCGATATACACGGCCAGATCGGTACGATAAATTTCTAGCGGCTGGTCGATAACGC
The DNA here is from genome assembly GCA_964590015.1 of uncultured Burkholderiaceae bacterium. Classification (GTDB taxonomy): domain Bacteria; phylum Pseudomonadota; class Gammaproteobacteria; order Burkholderiales; family Burkholderiaceae_B; genus Yanghanlia. The sequence goes on along the minus strand of CAZPYF010000232.1, from coordinate 517 downwards.
CGAGCCACAACAATAAATTGTTAAGCAGCCCGTCGTTGCGCAAAATACCGATCCAGGCATAAACCCGCAACAACAGCGATGTCCAGAACGGCAAAATCACACCGATCAGCAACAGGCTGCGTACCGCCGGTTCTGAACGCGCGATGTAATACGCCATCGGGTAGCCAATGAGCATGCAGCACACCGTGGTGATGGCGGCCATCTTCACGCTGTGCAGATACGTGGCGACATACAGGCTGTCGGAAAACAGCAAGGCATAGCCGCGCAGATTCAGCACCAGGCTAAGTGCCTGGTCTTCGAACTGTGCCAACGCCGTATAGGGCGGAATGCCAAACTTGAGATCAGCGAAACTGATCTTCAGCACCAGCAAGAACGGCAGCAGCAAGAACAGAATCAGCCAAACGAAGGGCGGCGCAATCGTGAAGAGCCGCCGCCACGAGCGCGGCCCGCGCATGAAACCCGGCCTCATGACGGCAACACGGTCGCGCTGTCGTCAGACCAGTCGACGTACACCTCT
>CAZPYF010000231.1:0-3684 GCA_964590015.1 uncultured Burkholderiaceae bacterium | reverse complement strand
TAGGCCGTGGTGACCCAGGCGTAGAACTCGAACCCGCGCAGCTCGGCCACCACGGTAGGCAAAGCCGTGCTCACCACGGTCTGGTCTATGGCCACCATCATGGTGACAAAGCCCAGACCCACCATGGCCAGCACTGATTCCCTGAACGAGAGCAGCATGCCGGCGCCCGACTTACGTTGCGTAGAAGATTGCGTTTCCATGACCAGTCAACTCTTGACGTGTCAACAATTATAGCGTGGCCACGGCAGACAGTGAAGGCGCCTGCGGCGCCTTCGGAAAATCAGAAAAAGACTTCAGTAAGCCGGCTCAGAGAGAGAACTCGCGCGCCAGCACCCCGTTGGCTTTCACAACACGGTCGATGGCCACCAATGATTCCAATAACCCGCGCATGTCGGCAAGCGGCACCGCGTTCGGGCCGTCGGAAAGGGCCTTGTCGGGGTCAGGATGCGTTTCCATGAACAGGCCTGAAATGCCCGCAGCGACGGCCGCACGGGCCAACACCGGCACGAATTCCCGTTGGCCACCGGAAGAGGTGCCCTGCCCGCCCGGTAGCTGCACGGAATGCGTGGCATCAAACACCACGGGGCACTGCGTTTCGCGCATGATGGCCAGCGAACGCATGTCGGAAACCAGGTTGTTGTAGCCGAACGAAGCCCCGCGTTCGCACACCATGATGTTATGGCCGTCGCCGCCGGCGTCTAACGCAGCTTGCCGCGCCTTTGCCACGACTTGCGACATGTCGTGCGGGGCGAGGAACTGCCCCTTCTTGATGTTGACAGGCTTGAGCGATGCCGCACAAGCGTGAATGAAGTCGGTTTGACGGCACAGGAAAGCCGGTGTCTGCAAGACATCGACCACGGCGGCAACGTCGGCCACCTGCTCGGTGGTATGCACATCGGTGAGTACCGGCACGCTCAGCTGCTCGCGCACATCCGCGAGGATCTGCAGGCCTTCGTCTTGACCCGGCCCGCGATATGAACGCCCCGAACTGCGGTTAGCCTTGTCGAACGAGCTCTTGTAGATGAAGTGGATGCCCAACGCCGACGTGAGCTCTTTGAGCGCACCGGCGGTGTCGAACGCCATCTGGCGCGACTCAATGACGCAGGGGCCGGCAATCAGGAAAAAGGGTTGGTCGAGCCCGACTTGAACGCCACATAGTTTCATCGATGGTTCCTTTTCCTTAGTGAAAACGGAGGCCCGGCTACGAGCCCCCGCATCATTACGCCACGGGCGAGCGAGGCGTGCTCAGCCCGCCGACTTGCGTTGCGCCTGGTGGGCCAGTGCCGCCTTGATATAACTAATGAACAGCGGATGCCCGTCGCGCGGAGTGGAGGTGAATTCCGGATGGAACTGAACGCCCATGAACCAGGGATGGTTGGGCAACTCCATGATCTCGGGCAGATCTTCGGTAGGCGTGCGGGCGCTGATCACCATGCCGGCCTCTTCCAGGCGCGTGACATAGACATTGTTCACTTCGTAGCGATGGCGATGACGCTCGTTCACGTCTTGGCCATAGATTTCCGCCGCGCGCGTGCCGCCCACCACCGGGCATCGCTGCGCACCCTTGCGCATGGTTCCGCCCAGGTCGGAGCTGTTGTCGCGCCGCTCGATCTTGCCTTCACGGTCTTGCCATTCCGAGATCAGCGCCACGACCGGATGCGCGGCCGCCGGGTCAAACTCGGTACTGTTGGCCCCACCGAGCCCGGCCACGTGGCGGGCAAACTCCACCACCGCCAGTTGCATGCCCAGGCAGATACCCAGATAAGGCGTACCCGTTTCCCGGGCGTAACGAATCGCGCGGATCTTGCCTTCGGTGCCGCGCTTGCCGAAGCCGCCGGGTACCAGAATGGCATCGAGCCCTTGCAAGCAGGCGGTGCCTTCGCGTTCGATGACTTCCGAGTCGAGATACTCGATCTCGACCTTTGAGCGCGTATGAATGCCCGCGTGCGACAGCGCTTCCGAGAGCGACTTGTACGACTCGGTGAGATCGACATACTTGCCGACCATGCCGATGCGCACGCGATGCTGCGGGTTCTGAATAGCGTCGACCAGGCGGTCCCACATGGTGAGGTCGGCCGGCGGTGGCGCAAGCGCCAGCGCGTCGCAGATAATCGTGTCGAGGCCTTGCTCGTGCAACATGCCCGGAATTTCGTAGATGGACGTTTCGGCGTCCCACACAGAAATTACGGCATCAAGCGGGACATTCGAGAACAGCGAGATCTTGGCGCGCTCGTCTTCAGGCACCCGCCGATCAGCACGGCACAGCAAGGCATTGGGATAAATGCCGATTTCGCGCAGCTTCTGCACGGAGTGCTGGGTCGGTTTTGTCTTGAGTTCGCCCGCCGAGCCGATGTACGGCACCAGTGTGAGGTGCACGAAGGCCGCGTTGCTACGACCCAGACGCAGGCTCATCTGACGCACGGCCTCGAGGAACGGCAACGACTCAATGTCGCCCACCGTGCCGCCGATTTCAACAATGGCCACATCGGCCGCACCGTCGTGTGCCGCCTTGGCGCCACGCACGATGAAATCTTGAATTTCGTTGGTGATGTGCGGAATGACCTGCACGGTCTTGCCGAGGTAGTCGCCGCGGCGCTCTTTGCGCAGCACGGACTCGTAGATCTGACCGGTGGTGAAATTGTTGACCTTGCGCATGCGCGTGGAAATGAAGCGCTCGTAGTGGCCAAGGTCAAGGTCGGTTTCCGCACCGTCTTCGGTGACGAAGACCTCGCCGTGCTGGAACGGGCTCATGGTGCCCGGATCGACGTTGATGTAGGGATCGAGCTTGAGCATGGTGACGCGCAAGCCGCGCGATTCCAAAATAGCTGCAAGTGATGCGGCAGCAATGCCCTTACCCAGAGAGGAAACGACGCCTCCCGTGACGAATACGTACTTGGTCATTGTGGGGGAAAGCCCGGGGCAACCGGGCTGCAGCAGGAAATTTGAATTATAGCCCGGAACACCGGCGCTCCAAGGTGGCCTTGCCCGTATCAGCCGCCACGCTTACGGCGTGGCCACAGGCCGGGTACGTGACTCCAGCCACGCCTTCGCAGCGTCGCTTACGAGCGGTGCCAGGCGTTCGCGTACGGTGGCATGGTAGTGATCAAGCCAGACGGCTTCTTCGGCTGTGAGCATGGCCGTATCGATGCAGCGGGTGTCGATCGGGCAGAGTGTGAGAGTTTCGAAAGAGAGAAACTCGCCGAATTCGGTACTGGAATGCGGGCGTGCCAGCACGAGGTTTTCGATGCGGATGCCCCACCGCCCCGGCCGGTACAGGCCCGGTTCATTCGAAGTAATCATGCCCGGCGCCATAAGCGCGTGCGGGTTGGCGGTTGCACGCCATGAGATCGACTGTGGGCCTTCATGCACGTTCATGAAATACCCCACCCCGTGACCCGTGCCATGCCCGTAGTCGGCACCACGTTGCCAGATCGGCCCCCGTGCCAAGGCATCGAGCGCATACGCAGGCAAACCGCTGGGGAAAACCGCCAGCGACAGCGCGATCATGCCTTTCAAGACGGCGGTATAGTCGCGTTTCTCTTCCGACGTGATGGTTCCGACCGGAACGACTCGCGTGATGTCGGTGGTACCGCCCAAATACTGACCGCCCGAATCGATGAGCAACAATCCGTCGCCCTCGATCACGGCGTGCGCCGCCTGAGTGGCCTGGTAATGCGGCATGGC
>CAZPYF010000230.1:0-3691 GCA_964590015.1 uncultured Burkholderiaceae bacterium | reverse complement strand
GCCCATAACCGGCCGCGGTGTATACTCGCAGCCGTCGAAAAAGGTGCTTCCCGGCGCGCTCGAATCGCATCACGAGCATGCCAGGGGGAAGTCAAACGGGAAACAAACGCCACCGGAAGAACTCCTTCCCACGGCGGGATGTGCTGCCCCCGCAACGGTGAGCACGCGCACTGCCCAACGCAGCGCCGCGTGCCAGCCCGATACCGGCCTGGATCGCCCCTGACGTTCCGCTCACAGTCAATCATCCTTACTGGCGGTGCCGCTACGAGTCGGCGCGTGCGGAATCTCATCATTCAACGACGTGCGGGGACGCGCGTCATCAAGGGATCATCATGCCTCTGCATTTCCCCCGGCGTGCGCTCGTCGTCGCCTTATCGCTTTCCCCCCTTTCCCTTTTTGCCCAAACCGCCGTCCCGCAACTTGAAAGCGTGGTGGTTACGGCCAGTCGCAGCCCGCAGATCCTTCAAGAGACCATCGGCGATGTCACGGTGGTGGGCCGCGACGAACTGCAGCGCGCCGGCGGCGACAGTGTCACGGCGATTCTGGCACGCCAGCCCGGCGTGCAGGTTACCGACAACGGCGGGCGCCAAACCCCGTCGGGCGTCATGCTGCGCGGCGCCAATGCCAACCATACGCTGTTGTTGATCGACGGCATGCGCGTGAACAGTTCAGTACAGGGCGGCGCAAGCTGGAGCGCTCTTGACCCCTCGGCCATTGAACGCATCGAAATTCTGCGCGGCGCCGCCAGCAGCCTGTATGGCTCCGACGCCATCGGCGGTGTGGTGAACATCATCACCCGCAAGGGCGACGCCGATCGGCCTTTCTCGGCGTGGGCCGACTTCGGAGTGGGCAGCCACGAAACCTTCAAGGCTGCCACCGGCTTCTCCGGGGCCCATGGCGGCTGGGATTACGCGCTATCTGCCAGCGGCACCGATAGTGCCGGCTACAGCACCGCCTCGAAGGCGGCGGCCTACGGCAACTACAACCCTGACGATGATGGATACCACCAGCACACCGTGACGGGTTCACTGGGCCACCGCTGGGCGAAGGGCCAGCATCTGGGGTTCAGCTTCTATAACAGCTACATCAACGGCGAGTATGATGCCGGCGAATGGACACATCCCGCGCGCGCGCTGACCCGCCTGCAATCGTACGCGCTCACCAGCACCAACGACATTACCGATACATGGGAAAGCGTCGTGCGCTTCGGCCTCAGCAAGGAAGCCTACGACGACCGCGTATGGGACACGCGTTTCTCAAGCCTGCAACGCCTCTATAGCTGGCAGAACAATCTGCAGCTGGCCAAAGATCACAAGCTTTCGGCCTATATCGAGCGTATTGAAGAGCGGCCGCTGCACAGCGCCGGCCTCGACGTGAACCGCCGCGACACGAACGCCGTGGGCGCGGTGTACACCGGCCGCATCGGCCGCCACAACGTGCAGGCCAGCCTGCGCAACGACAACATCAGCGGCTACGGCAATGAAACCACGGGCGGTTTGGGTTACGACTTTGAACTCGACGACGCCTGGTCGGTGGGCGTGGCCGGCAACACGGGCTTCCATGCGCCCACGTTTTCCGATCTGTACTTTCCAGGCTCCGAGAACCCGGATCTGCAGCCAGAGAAGTCACGCAACATCGAAGCACGCGTACGCTACAGCAAGAACGGGCTGAACCTGGGCGCCACGGTTTACCAGAACAAAATCCGCGATCTGCTGAACTGGGATAACGCCACGTTCCGTATGGAGAACGTGAGCCGTGCCACGATACGCGGCGTGACCCTCACGGGCGAATATGCCTGGGACGCCACCACGCTGCGCGCCAGCGCCGACTTCATGCGCCCGCGCGACGACGAAACCGGCGACCGGCTGCTACGCCGCGCGCGTCAGCAGTACATGGTGGCAGCAGAGCATCAGATCGAGGCATGGCGTCTGGGCGCAGAATTCCAGTACACCGGCGACCGCGAAGACACGGCCGTGAACCCCGATACCTTCGAGTCGTACCGCACAACGCTGGGCGGCTACAGCTTGGTGAACCTCACCGCCGCCTACGATCTGAACCCCAACGCGTCGGTACAGCTGCGCTGGAATAACGTGTTCGACAAAGACTATGCCAACGCGTATGGCTACCGCACCGCAGGCTCCACGGTATTCGTGAACCTGTCACTGCGCATGTAGCATGGCCGGCTCGATTGCAGGCCGAGTGACGGGAAGGCTCAGCGGCGACGTTGCCCGCATCGTTGCCGCTATTGGCGCTCTGGCCATGCTCATGGCGGCGGGGGCCCGGGGCCACGACGCCACCCCGCTACCCTCGCACCGCGTCATTACGCTCGCCCCACACGCCACCGAACTCGTCTACGCAGCCGGTGCCGGCGACTTGATTGTGGGCACCGTCTCGAGCAGCGACTTTCCGGAATCGGCGCGGGCCATTCCCCGGGTGGGCGACGGCATACTCCTGAATCAGGAACGGCTCGTGATTCTGCAGCCCACGCTCATCCTGGCCTGGCAGCGTTTCGGCGCGGCGGTACCGGCCGAGTCGCTGGCCGCAACCCTAGGCGCAAAAATGGCGTATTCCGCCCCGGCCCAGCTGCGAGATATTCCGGCTGAGGTGCGCCGCATCGGCGCCCTGCTGGGTCGCGAAGCACACGCCAACGAAGCTGCTTCAGCCATGGATGCACGCATCGACGCGCTGGAAGCGCGTTATGCGGGGCGGCCGCCCGTGACTGTTTTCGTAGAAGTGGGCAGCCAGCCGCTCTACACCATAGGCGGCGACCCGCTGTTGAATGACGCCCTGCGCGCGTGCGGCGCCACCAATGTGTACGGCGCCACCTCGATACCCGCGCCCAAGGTGCCCATCGAAAGCGTGCTGGTGCACGACCCTCAGTTGATCATCACCCCGGCACGACCGGGCGCTGGCACAGACGCAGTGCGCCGACGCTGGGCCGAATATGGTCTGCGAGCGGCCATTGAAGGTCGGGTACACGCGGCCGACCCCGACGCCCTCTTTCGCCCGGGGCCGCGCTTCATTGACGCAACCGAAGCCCTGTGCAAAGCCACCGAGGCCGCCCGAGCGTCGGCACAGAACACACCGGCAACTGGCCGTTGACACAAGCCGCGCCCGGGCAGCGGGAAGGTTCTAAAATAGACTATTCTTAGTAGATCGCCGACCGCCTTCACCACGGCGCCGGTTCGGCATCCAGCCCAGGCACCATCATGACCCAAGCAGATACGCACGCAGACACCTTTCTCCTCGCGGGCACGGAATACCGTTCCCGCCTGTTGGTCGGCACCGGCAAGTACAAAGACTTCGAGGAAACCCGCCAAGCCATCGAGGCCAGCGGCGCCGAAATCGTCACGGTTGCCATCCGCCGCACCAACATCGGGCAGAATCCCGACGAACCCAATCTGCTCGATCTTGTACCCCCGTCGCGTTACACCATTCTGCCCAACACCGCCGGGTGCTACACCGCGCAAGAAGCCGTTCGCACCCTGCGCCTCGCGCGTGAACTGCTCGACGGCCACAATCTGGTCAAGCTGGAAGTACTGGGCGACAAAGACAACCTGTTCCCGAACATGCCGGCCACGCTTGAAGCAGCGCGTACCCTGGTGGCCGACGGCTTCAAGGTCATGGTGTATTGCACCGATGACCCCATTCAGTGCCGCATGCTGGAAGACATCGGCTGCGTCGCCATCAT
>CAZPYF010000229.1:0-3736 GCA_964590015.1 uncultured Burkholderiaceae bacterium | reverse complement strand
GGTGTGCGAATTCGTCGCGGAAGTGCTTGATGAAGCTGCGCACGGGCATGGCCGCAGCGTCGCCCAGCGCGCAGATTGTGCGGCCCATGATGTTCTCGGCCACCGAATCGAGCACGTCGAGGTCTTCGGGGCGTCCTCGCCCTGTCTCGATGCGATTCACCATGCGATACAGCCAGCCCGTACCCTCGCGGCACGGCGTGCACTGACCGCAGCTTTCCTCGAAATAGAAATACGACAGACGCAGAAGCGACTTCACCATGCAGCGCGTCTCGTCCATTACGATGACGGCCCCCGAACCCAACATCGAGCCCGCTTTCGCAATGGCGTCGTAGTCGAGATTGGTTTCCATCATGATGTGCGCGGGCAGCACCGGAGCCGATGAGCCACCCGGAATCACCGCCTTGAGCTTGCGCCCGCCGCGCATGCCGCCGGCCAGTTCAAGCAGCTTGGGAAACGGTGTGCCCAGCGGCACTTCATAGTTGCCAGGAAGCTCGACGTCGCCGGAGATCGAGAAGATCTTGGTGCCGCCTGCGTTGGGTACGCCGATTTCAAGGTACTGCTGGCCGCCGTTGCGGATGATCCAGGGCACCGCCGCAAACGTTTCGGTGTTGTTAATGGTGGTGGGCTTGCCATACAGGCCGAAGCTGGCCGGGAATGGCGGCTTGAACCGGGGCTGCCCTTTCTTGCCTTCCAGCGATTCAAGCAGCGCGGTTTCTTCGCCGCAGATATAGGCGCCGTAACCGTGAAACGCGTGCAGCTGGAAGCTGAAGCCGGAACCCAGGATGTTTTCACCCAAGAACCCGGCCGCCCGTGCTTGCTCAAGCGCTTCTTCGAACCGGTTGTAGATTTCGAAGACTTCACCGTGGATATAGTTGTAGCCCTCGGTGATGCCCATGGCATACGCCGCGATGGCCATGCCTTCGATAACCACGTGCGGGTTGAAGCGCAGGATGTCGCGGTCTTTGAATGTGCCCGGCTCGCCTTCGTCGGAATTGCAGACCAGGTATTTCTGGCCCGGCAGTGTACGCGGCATGAAGCTCCACTTCAGCCCGGTGGGGAAACCTGCACCGCCCCGGCCGCGCAGCGCCGAGGTCTTGACCTCGGCAATGACGTCGTCGGGCGTCATGCCGGTAGTGAGAATCTTGCGCAGCGCTTCGTAGCCGCCGCGTTTCACGTAATCTTCAAGACCCCAGTTGCTGCCGTCGAGCCCGTCGAGAATTTGCGGACCGAGATGACGGCCATGGAAGATCATGCTGCGCGAGAGGTCGCCGCCGGGGTCGGGATTCAGCCCCTGGGCGAATCGTTGCAGAAGTTCCGGCGCGCTCATGCGGAGTCTCCGTGTTGCTTGAGTTCTTCAATCATTTCGTCGATCTTGGCTGGCTCCATCCGCACACACATGTGGTGGTTGTTCAGCAACATGACGGGCGAGTCGCCACAGGCGCCCATGCACTCGCCTTCCTTAAGCGTGAACAGCCCGTCGGCGGTGGTTTCGCCGTAGTCGATTCCCAGCTTTTCCTTGAGGTACTCGCCGGCCTTCACGCCGTCGCGCAGCGCACAGGGCAAATTGGTGCAGACGGTGACCTTGAAGCGCCCTACGGGGCGCTTGTCAAACATGTCGTAGAAGGTGGCGACTTCCTGAACGGCAATAGCGGGTACGCCGATATAAGTGGCTACGTCGGCGACGATTTCGGTGGATACCCAGCCCTTCTCTTCCTGAGCGATGGCCAGGGCCGCCATGATGGCGGACTTTCTCTGGTCTGCGGGAAACTTTGTGAGCTCCCGGTCGATTCTCTGATAAGCCTGTGCAGAAAGCAGCATAGTTGAAATCCGGTATATACCTTGGCGGGCCGCCTTAACGGTCGATCTCGCCGAACACGATGTCTTGGGTGCCAATGATGGTGACGGCATCGGCGAGCATGTGGCCGCGCGACATGATGTCGAGCGACTGCAGGTGAGCAAAGCCGGGGGCGCGGATCTTCATGCGATACGGCTTGTTGCCGCCGTCGGAAATCATGTAGATGCCGAATTCGCCTTTCGGGTGCTCCACCCCTGCATAGACCTCGCCCGGCGGAACGTGCATGCCTTCGGTGAACAGCTTGAAATGGTGGATGAGATCTTCCATGCCCGTTTTCATGCGTTCACGCGGTGGCGGCGCGACCTTGTAGTTGTCGACAATGACCGGGCCCGGATTATTGCGCAGCCATTCGACACACTGCCGGATAATGCGATTGCTTTCGCGCATTTCGCCGATGCGACACAGATAGCGGTCGTAGCAGTCGCCGTTGACGCCCACGGGCACGTCGAACTCGACGCGGTCGTAGACATCGTAGGGTTGGGTCTTGCGCAGATCCCATTCGACACCGGAACCGCGCAACATGGGGCCGGTGAAGCCCATGGCCATGGCCAGCTCGGGTGACACCACGCCCACATCGACGAGCCGCTGTTTCCAGATGCGGTTGTCGGTGAGCAGGGTTTCGTATTCGTCGACGCAGGCCGGGAAGCGATTGGTGAAGTCTTCGATGAAGTCGAGCAGCGAGCCGGAGCGAGCCTCGTTCATGGCGCGTACTTCTTTCTCGCTGCGGTACTTGCTGTTGCCGGCATACTGCGCCATGGTGTCGGGCAGATCGCGATAAACGCCGCCCGGGCGATAGTAGGCTGCGTGCATGCGCGCGCCAGACACCGCCTCATAGACGTCCATGAGGTCTTCGCGTTCGCGGAACGCATACAGGAAGACGGCCATGGCGCCGACGTCGAGCGCATGCGAGCCCAGCGACATCAGGTGGTTCAGAATGCGCGTGATTTCGTCGAACAGCACGCGGATATACTGCGCGCGCAGCGGCACCTGCATGCCCAGAAGTTTTTCTACGGCCATGACGTAGGCGTGCTCGTTGCACATCATGGAGACGTAATCGAGGCGATCCATGTAAGGCAGCGCCTGCAGGTAGGTGCGGTGTTCGGCCAGCTTTTCGGTGCCGCGATGCAGCAGCCCGATATGCGGGTCGGCGCGCTGGATGACTTCGCCGTCGAGTTCAAGCACCAGACGCAGCACGCCGTGGGCCGCCGGGTGCTGGGGACCAAAGTTCAGGGTGTAGTTCTTGATTTCAGCCATGCTTAACGCTCTATTCCGTAACCTTCTTCACGCACGACGCGCGGGGTGATCTCGCGAGGCTCGATGGAGACGGGCTGGTAGATGACCCGCTTCTGCTCGGGGTCGTAGCGCATCTCGACGTGGCCGGAAATGGGGAAATCCTTGCGGAAGGGATGACCGATGAAGCCGTAATCGGTAAGAATGCGGCGCAGGTCTGGGTGGCCTTCGAAGACGATACCGAAAAGGTCGAAGGCTTCGCGCTCGAACCAGTTCAGCGCCGGCCAGACATCGACCAGCGTAGGCAGGATGGGGAATTCGTCGTCTTCGACATAGGTGCGCACGCGCAGACGCCAGTTGTGCTGCACCGAAAGCAGATGCATGACGACAGCGAAGCGCCGCGGATGCGGGTTGTTTTCGGCGGGCAGCGTGGGCGCGCCCCAGGCGGAATAATCGACCCCGCAGAGGTCGATGGCGATCTGGAAGGCCAGGCTGGCGGTATCGCGCAGGGCCTTGCAGGTATCGAGCCACTGCTTGGCGGGCACGACCAGCGTAAGCTGGCCGTGTTCCTGCTGCAGCGTGACGGCATCGCCAAACGCGGCCTGCAGGTTGTTTTCTAGCGTTTCGAGCCGAGTCATATTACGAGCGATT
>CAZPYF010000228.1:0-3754 GCA_964590015.1 uncultured Burkholderiaceae bacterium | reverse complement strand
AGCCTTCAAGACACAGCTTTTCGAACAGGCGCTGGTCGTCGGCCACCGGCAGGCCCCACTCCGTGTCGTGATACTGCAGGTATTCGGAAGTGGCCAAGCACCAGGGGCAACGCGGGCGGCCATCGGAAGCGACTAGGGTCGAAACGCTCATGGGGATCTCGGCTAAGTGATTGGAACGGGCGTACTGTGCCCGCCGCTGGCTATGACCGTCAATGGCCACATCGACAAATTCATCATGGCCGGACGTAACCATTTACACCTAAACTATAGAAAAAACCACAAGGAGACATGATGCAACCCAAGCACATTCTTGCCGCCTTGCTATGCATGGGCGGTGTCAGTGGCGCCTGTGTGGCCGCAGAACCGGGCGACGAACCCGGCATCTATGTTGGCGCATTCGGCGGCGTCGGCGCCTCTATTGCCACCAGCCTGCAGCAGCGCGGCGCGGTGCACGTGAACGAACGCTTCAATCTTCCTATTCACGCGCGCGGCTCCACCAGTAGCAGCACCAGCGTGGGCTTGGGCGGCGTGCATGTCGGCTACGAGTGGAACCGCATGAATCTGGGGCAATCAAGCTGGGGCGTGAAGCCGGCTGTCGAGCTCGAAGGCATCTATATCGGCAAGCATTCCCCCATGGGCGAAATGCCGGTGCGGCCCACTGCGTTGGGCATGCAGTACGTTACCGTTCCAACCACCGTAGGCATGGTGCTGGCCAACGCGGTGTTCACCTTCGATACGCCCTACTCCAAGCGCATCAAACCTTATGTCGGCGCCGGGGCCGGGGTCGCGTTCGTGTCGATCAAGGGTTCCGATTCCGCTAATCCGTCTGAGCCCGGCATCAACCACTTCAACTCTGACCCCGACGCGTCGGATTCCGCCTTCGCAATGCAGATCAAGGCAGGTGTCAAAGCGCAGGTGAACAAGAACTTGTCGCTCTTCACCGAATACCGCTATGTCTCGGTCGATTCAACCCGCTACAGCTTCGGCGCCACTGATTATCCCGGCGTACATCTACCCACCGCGCCCTGGCGTGTCGATATGGGGCGCCAGAAATACAACCTATTCGTTGCCGGGCTGCAATATCGCTTCTAAGCGTGCGCGCGGGGAACACAGCTTGCTGCCACGGTAGCTGCTGCCCCCGCAGATCTGGCCCACTCCTGGTAGGGAGCGTGGCTCTTCGGGGCGACAGCCTCATTGAGAACCACTTACCAGGAGGTTTCCATGGCGAAATGCGACACCTGCGGCAACGACTACGACAAAGCCTTTCAAGTGATTATGGGTGGCCGCACCTATACGTTCGACAGCTTCGAATGCGCGATTCATGCGGTCGCGCCACTGTGCGAGAAGTGCAGCGTGACCATCATCGGCCACGGAACAGAGAAAGACGGCAAAATTTACTGCTGCCATCACTGCGCCCATGCCGATGCCTGAGGCAAAGCCGGTAATACTGATCACCGGCGCATCGGGCAATCTGGGGCGCTCGCTTGTTGCCGCCCTGTCTGATGAATTTCAGATCGTCGGGCTCGACCGCACGGTGAAGGAAGGCCTGGGCTTTCCTATGGTGGCGGCCAATTTATCGTCTGACGATGCGGTTTCAAAAGCGCTGAAAGATGTGCGCGAGCGATTCGGAAGCCGGCTGGCCGCAGTGATTCACCTGATTGCCTTCTTCGACCAAAGCGGCGAAGACAACCCGTTGTATCAGACCGTAAACGTGGAAGGCACGCGGCGCTTGTTGCGTGGCCTGCGCGAATTTGAAGTGGATCGCTTCATTTACGCCAGCACGATGCTTGTGCACGCCCCGTGCCAACCGGGCGAGCTCATCAACGAAGAACAGCCCTTCGGCCCGCTATACGTGTATCCGGAATCCAAGCAGCAAGCGGAAGACGTGATTCGGGCCGAGCATGGCAACGTACCGTACGCCATCCTGCGCCTGGCCGGTGTGTACGACGAGAAATCAGCAGTTCCCACATTGGCTCAGCAGATCGCACGCATTTACGAGCGCGATTTCGAAAGCTATTTCTATTCGTCCTCGACCCTTGTCGGCCAGTCCATGCTGCACCGTGAAGACATGGTCGACGCTATCGTGCGTACGGTTGAACGCAGAACATCGCTACCAGAGCAGGTCGAGCTCCTGATCGGCGAAACAGAAGGCATCGGCTACGACGCCTTGCAAGACGAGATCGGCTATCTCATTCATGGGCAGGCCGACTGGCCCACATTGCGGCTGCCCAAAGCGGTAGCCGCCGCCGGCGCCTGGGCGCAAGCCAAGCTCGAACCGGTCATTCCCGATGCCTTCGATCAGGGCGAAGAGCCGTTCATACGCCCCTATATGGTGGCGATGTCGCACGCCCATTACGCGCTGGATACGCGCCGGGCCGAGCAGCTTTTGGGCTGGCGGCCGCAACATCGGCTCAAAGATACGCTGCCGGCCATCGTTGATGCGTTGAAGCGCGACCCGGCTGGCTGGTACAAGGCTCACGGCATGACGCCCCCGCCCGACATTGCCGATGCGCCGCCCGAAATGGGCGGCGGTGAAGGACTGAGAGCCAAGAACGAAGCCATTTACCGTGAAGAGCACGCCGATAATCGCTGGGCGCACTTTGTGAACATGGCGCTGGGCACCTGGTTGATCACGCAAGGTCCGCTCATTGGCGTGACCGAGCCGCTGTTGCGTTGGAGCGAGGTAAGCCTGGGGGTGCTGCTGGTGATCTTTGCCGCCCTGGCGCTCAGCTGGCAGATGAATTTCGCCCGCTGGATATGCGCCGGCATCGGTGCGCTGGTGATGGCGATTCCGTTTCTGTTCTGGACAGAGAACGCAGCGGCGTACTTGTCTGACACACTGGTCGGAGGGCTGATTTTCGGCTTGGCGGTGGCCACAAAACCAGAACCCGGGCCCAGCCCGATCGCACGCACCACAGGCCCGTATTTGCCGCCGGGCTGGGATTACAACCCTTCGGCATGGACGCAACGTATCCCGATTGTGGCCTTGGCGCTCGTTGGGCTATATGTATCGCGATACCTCGCCGCTTATCAGCTGGGCCACGTTGACTCGGTGTGGGAGCCCTTTTTCATGGGCAGCACCACCGACCCGCGCAACGGTACGGAAGAGATCATCACGTCGAGCGTGTCGGAAGCGTGGCCCGTTTCCGATGCAGCGTTGGGCGGCTACACCTACATGCTGGAAATTCTGACCGGCATCATCGGTTCGCGCGCACGCTGGCGCACTATGCCGTGGCTAGTGCTGCTCTTCGGGCTGATGATCGTGCCCCTGGGCATTGTGTCTATCACCTTTGTCATCATCCAGCCCATCGTAATCGGCACATGGAGCACGTTGGCACTTATTGGCGCAGCCGCCATGCTGCTGCAGATTCCGTACTCCCTCGACGAAGTGCTGGCCACCCTGCAATTCCTGCGTCGACGCATGCAGGCGGGCAAGAACTTGTTAAGGGTGTTCTTGTTCGGCGATACCGATGAGAATCGGCCAGCGCCGGCATCGTCCGACGCGAAGGGCGCTATACCCATGCCCGACGACGAGTTTGATCGCAGCCCGATTGTGATCGCTGGGGAAATCTTCAAGGGTGGTGTGAGCCTGCCCTGGAACCTTTGCCTCGCGGCGCTGATCGGCGCGTCATTGCTCTTCACCCGCGTAACGTTCGGCGCAGAAGGTTCGATGGCCAACGCCGATCACGTGATTGGCGCGCTCGTGCTTACCGTGATGTCGCTTGCGGCGGCTGAAGTCGCACGCCCGTTGCGA
>CAZPYF010000227.1:0-3755 GCA_964590015.1 uncultured Burkholderiaceae bacterium | reverse complement strand
TTAAGGAAGAGGTCGCCGGCACGCTCACGGTGGCCGTCTTCCCTACAGCAGGCACCTCGCTGTTACCGGCAGCCATTCGGTCGGTACAGCATGCGTATCCCCATCTCGAAGTCGTGCTGGAAGAAATGGAGCCTGCTGAAGGCCTGGCCGCTCTGGGGTCGTGGCGCTGCGATCTCGCCTTCGTCGACGATCTCACCGCCATGGAAAGTGCAGGGCGCCATAGGGTCGAGAAGGTGGCGTTGATCGACGACTCCTTGTTTGCGTTGCTGCCAAAAAATCACCGCCTGGCGGGAAGGGCGAGCCTGGCCGTGGCCGACCTGAAAGAGGAACGGTGGGCGCTCGATTCCGCTTGGAGCAGCTTCGCCGATTACGTCAGAGGTCTGTGCAGGAAGGCCGGATATGAGCCCAATGTGAACGCATACTGTCGAGGCTTTGAGATTTTGGCCGCCATGGTGGCAGAGGGTTGCTCAGTGTCAGTAGTGGCCGGTCTACGGTTGCGCTACTCCACGCCCGGTGTTGTCGCGGTGAGGCTGCGGCCGCAGGTGCGCCGCCGTATTTCAGTCGCCTACCGCAGCGGCGAGCGCGAACACCCGGCGATACGTGTGTTTCTGGATGCCCTGGGCGAGTCAGTGAATCGGCATCAGACTTGCTTGCCCCAGCCGATACTTGAACATGCGAGCGGGGAGCACAAGCATGCAAATGAATCAGAACGGCCTCGAGATGAGGGGTAAAGCCATCGTTGTAACCGGGGCGTCTGCCGGCGTGGGGCGAGCGACGGCATTGGCGTTCGCTGCACGCGGAGCCCACGTCGGGCTGTTGGCCCGCGATGCCCAGGGCCTGGAAGAAACACGCCGCGAAATCGAGGCACGAGGCGGAGTGGCGTTTGCCGTGCCGACCGACATGGCAGACGCCCAGGCGGTGTCGGCCGCAGCGGAGTCGTGTGAGCGCGAACTGGGCCCGATCAGCGTATGGGTGAATAACGCCATGGCCACCGTGTTTTCAAAGGTGGACGACCTTTCGGCCGAAGAAATCCGCCGCGTTACCGAGGTTACCTATTTAGGCACCGTACATGGCACTCTTGCTGCGCTCGCCATGATGCGAAAGCATGGCGCCGGAACCATCATTCAGGCGAGTTCTGCATTGGCGTATCGGGCCATTCCGCTGCAGGCGCCATATTGCGCCGCCAAGCATGCTATTCGCGGCTTTACCGACGCGTTGCGGTGCGAACTTCTGCACGAGCGCAGTGCCATTCAGCTTTGCTCGGTGATTCTGCCGGCTGTTAATACACCACAGTTTGAGTGGGCTCGAACGCACGAGTCGAGCCGCCCACGGCCGGTGGCGCCGGTGTATCAGCCCGAGGTGGCGGCCCGCGCCATTGTCCGTACAGCGCAGAGGCCCGAGCGGGAAGTATTCGTGGGATACCAAACGCCCTTGCTCGTGATGGGCCAGGCGCTGATGCCGGGAACCCTTGATCATTATCTGGCAAAAAACGCCGTGCAGGGGCAGACCACAGGCGAACCCTTACCAAGCGATCGCGCCGAGAATCTGTTCGAGCCCGTGTCGGGTCGGCATGCTGCACGGGGTCGGTTCGACGACGAAGCCCACAACGACGCAATAACGCTGTCGGGCCGGGCGGCGCGTGCCCTCGGATTTGCCGGCTTGCTCGCACTGGGCGCTTTGGCAGGCGCCACGCTGCGTACACGACGCTGAAAGGGGGAATAGTGGAAAATCCACCGATCTCCGACTACGCCATGATCGGCGACTGCGAAACCGCCGCGCTGATCGACCGCCAAGGTTCCATTGATTGGTTATGCTGGCCCCGCTTCGATTCTGACGCGTGCTTTGGTCGGCTGCTTGGCACCGCCGAGCATGGTTACTGGCGCATTGCGCCCAAGGCGCCTGCACAAGTTTCACGCCGATATCTGAGTGGGACACTGGTATTGGAAACACGATTCGAGACCGATACCGGCATTGCTACCGTGACGGATTTCATGCCGGTGAGGGAAGGGGAGACGCACCGCTCCAACCTCATTCGCCTGGTCCGATGCGAGAAAGGTAGCGTCGAGATGAACGTCGACCTAGCCGTGCGTTTTCAGTACGGGTCCACGATTCCCTGGACAACACGCGGTAGTGACGGCGTATTGCGCATCGTGGCGGGCCCACACGCTATTTACCTGGACTCGTCGCAGTCGCTGCGCGAGGAAGACGGGCAAATCAGCGGGTCGTTCGGGCTGTCTGAAAGCGAATCGGCCCATTTTTCGATGACTTACGAGGCATCGCACCTCCCTCAGCCGAAACTGGTCGACCCGGCACACGCGCTGGAATCCACCTGTGAGACCTGGCGTGAGTGGTCGGGCAGGAGCCGTTACGACGGCCCCTGGAGCGAAGCCGTGGAACGCTCGCTGATTACCATCAAGGCGCTCACATACCGGCCGACAGGGGGCGTATTGGCGGCGCCGACCACGTCGTTACCAGAATGTGTGGGCGGCACGCGCAACTGGGACTACCGGTTTTGCTGGCTACGCGACAGCACATTCACCTTGCTGTCTCTTCTGAACGCCGGCTATCGCGAAGAAGCGGCGGCGTGGTGTGACTGGCTGTTGCGTGCTGTGGCGGGCGCCGCAGCACAGTTGCAACCGGTTTATGGCTTGAGTGGCGAGCCATGCATGCCGGAAAGAACGCTGGATTGGTTGCCCGGTTACCGTCATTCACAGCCCGTGCGCACGGGCAATGCCGCCAGTTCGCAACTCCAGCTCGATGTGTTCGGCAATGTCATCGACACGCTGTTCCAGGCGCGCTGCGAGGGCGTCGACCTTCATGAAGCCGGCTACGGCCTTCAGGTGCAGCTGCTAGATCACTTGCAGCAGCTGTGGCCCAGTGAAGATGAAGGGCTCTGGGAAATTCGCGCCAATACACAGCACTTCGTGCATTCAAAAGTCATGTGCTGGGTGGCGTTCGACCGCGCGATCCGGTCGGCAGAGCAATATGGCATGCCAGGGCCGGTAGAACGCTGGCGCGAGCACCGCGACGCGTTGCGTGCCGAGATCTTGGAACGGGGCTACAACCACGAAGTGGGAGCCTTCACCCAGGCGTACGGCTCCACACACATGGATGCGGCGGCCTTATTGATTCCCATTGTGGGCTTCCTGCCGGGTGATGACCCACGGGTGGTCTCTACGGTGAAGGCTGTGGAGCGCGAGTTGATGCGCGACGGCCTGGTCTTGCGCTACGACACCGAGAAAGTCGACGATGGTCTGCCTCCCGGCGAAGGCGCTTTCATTGCCTGTACATTCTGGCTCGCCGATAACTACATTCTGCAGGGCCGGCGCGATGAGGCGCGTGAATTGTTTGAGCGAGTGCTAAGCCTGCGCAACGACGTGGGGTTACTGGCTGAACAGTACGATACGTCGCTAGGCATGCAGGTCGGAAACTTCCCGCAAGCGTTTTCGCATTTTGCGCTGATCGATACCGCCTTCAATTTCCATGATGACAGTGGCGCTGCCGCGCATGAAGCGAAAGCTAGAGCGGCTGAAAAGTCCGATGAAGAGGCGTCGCAGGACGACAGCGTCAAGAGTTGACCTGCGGTGCAGCGATGCTGGCTGCGTTGGTTGTTATGACTTTACATAATGCACATTATGCGTTCATTGGATAAGCAGACGATCAGGTCTGAATACCACTCGGTTGTCATGCGAGCGCCCCGAAACTATGGCTCAGAACGCAAAGGTCAGCAAATAAAACGACACGGCCGCAGTGAG
>CAZPYF010000226.1:0-3758 GCA_964590015.1 uncultured Burkholderiaceae bacterium | reverse complement strand
TAGCCGCTCACGCGCGCCGCTAGCCGCCGCTGATGCCCTACATCTGGAACAGGTTACGGTGCTCGCTGATGGCGTAGCGGTCGGTCATGCCGGCGATGTAGTCGGCAATGGCGCGAGCCTGCTGTAGCGGGTCGCTGCGCACGTAGTCGGTCGAGAGCAGATGCGGCTCTTCATGAAACGCCACAAACAGTTCGCGAATGATGCGGCGCGCCTTGCCGGTCATGCGCATGACGCGGGCGTGCCGATATAGGTTGTGCATCAGGAAGCGCTTGAGCTCATCGGCTTCGCGGCGTATGTCGGGTGAGAAGGCCGCCAGCGCAGGGGAGGAGCGCACCTCATCGGCCGACTGCGGCTTGTGTTCCGCCAGGCGAGCACGGGTGGTGTCGGTAAGGTCGATGACCAGAGTGTTGATCATGCTGCGAATGATCTCGCCCACCAGGCGGCGCTTTTCCAAGCCTGGGTAGCGACGCATCACGGCTTCATGATGCCGGGCGAAGATACCGACTTCCAGCAACTGGTCGATCGTGAGCAGGCCCGACCTGAGGCCGTCGTCGATGTCGTGATTGTTGTAGGCAATTTCGTCGGCGAGGTTCGCAATTTGGGCTTCAAGGCCTGGCTGCTTGCGTTCGATAAAACGGCGACCCAGTTCGCCCAGGCGCGCGGCGTGGCGCACCGAGCAATGCTTGAGTATGCCTTCACGAGTTTCGTAGCAGAGGTTCAGGCCGTTGAATTCGGCATAGCGCTCTTCCAGCTCATCGACCACTCGCAAGCTTTGTAAGTTGTGTTCGAAGCCGCCCGCGTCAGGCGCGAACTCACGCATGCAGGCGTTCAACTCATCTTGTCCGGCATGGCCAAAAGGCGTGTGCCCTAAGTCATGAGCTAGCGAAATGGCTTCGACCAGATCTTCATGCACGCTCAGATTGCGAGCCAGAGTACGCGCTATTTGCGCGACTTCGAGGCTATGGGTTAGACGCGTGCGGAAAAGATCGCCCTCGTGATTCACGAAGACCTGGGTTTTGTACTCAAGCAGGCGAAAGGCATTGCAGTGCACGATGCGATCGCGATCGCGCTGAAAATCGTTGCGGCCTTGCGGCGGGGGTTCAGCATGGCGGCGGCCGCGGCTCAACGCCGGGTCGCAGGCATACGGCGCGAGTTCGGCCATGGCTCAGACCCTCGCCGATGCGCCGATCGTGCGCTCGAACACGGGTTCGAGCCGAGCCGCGTCGACATCGAGGCATTCGGCCTGACCGATTTTTGGAAGCAGCACGAAGCGTAGCGTGCCGCCGTGCGCCTTCTTGTCGTTGCTCATCAGTTCCACCCAGCGTGCGCTGCCCAGATCGGGCGCAATGACCGGGCAGCCGATGTCTTGCACCAATTGCCGAATGCGGGCCACGTCGGCGCGCGGCAAGCCCAGCAACTCGGCCGACAGCTCAGCCGCCTGCACCATGCCGCAGCCCACCGCTTCGCCATGCAGCCAGGCGCCGAACCCGAGCCCGGCCTCGATAGCGTGGCCAAAGGTGTGGCCCAGATTCAGAATGGCGCGCAGGCCACTTTCGCGTTCGTCTTGCGAGACAACGTGCGCTTTGAGCTCGCATGAACGTTGAATGGCATACGTGACGGCTTCCGGGTCAAGCGCGCGTAGCGCCTGCGCGTTCTCTTCGCACCAGTCGAAGAACGGAGCATCGATGATGAGGCCGTACTTAATGACTTCGGCCAGGCCCGCGGAAATTTCGCGCGCGGGCAGGCTGCACAACACCTGAGGGTCGATTTCCACGGAAATGGGCTGATAAAACGCCCCGATCATGTTCTTGCCCAAGGGATGATTGATGGCGGTTTTGCCCCCCACCGAGGAATCCACCTGCGCCAGCAGCGTGGTGGGCACTTGGATGAAACGGATACCCCGCATGTAGCAGGCTGCCGCAAAGCCACCCATGTCGCCGATGACGCCGCCCCCCACCGCCACCAATACGGCCTTGCGGTCGAGTGTATTTTGTAACAGATGGTCGAAGATGACATTAAGCGACTGCCACGTCTTGTGGGCCTCGCCATCGGGTAATACGACCTCGATAACGGGCTTGCCCGAACGGGCCAGCGCGCCCCGCACACGGTCTCCGTAGTGCTTCAGCACCGTGGGGTTGCTAACAAGGGCGATGGTGCTCACATCGGCAGGAATCGCCGTATCGAGCGCATCAAGACGCCCGTCTTCGATGCGGATCGGGTAATCGCCACCAGGCGTGGACACGCTAACCAGGGTCATTCAGTTACCTCGTAGTTCTGCAACAGAGGCACCAGCGCCTTCACCACTTGGCTCACAGGCATGCTGCCCGTGTCGAAAATGATGTCGGCCACCTCTTCATACATGGGTTCGCGCAGGGCGACCAGTTCACGGATGCGGGCTTGCGGATCGGCGGTCTGCAGCAATGGGCGACTGCGATCGCGCGCGACTCGGCGGTAGAGCTCCTCGGGCGTGGCCCGCAAATACACCACCACCCCGCGTGTTTTGAGCCGCCGGCGATTTTCGGGCGCCAGCACAGCGCCGCCGCCGGTGGCCAGCACCAGTTCGGGCAACGACGAGCATTGTTCGAGCACCTTGCGTTCGCGCTGACGGAACCCTTCCTCGCCTTCGACGTCGAAGATGTGTGCCACACGAACGCCGCAGCGCGCCTCGATTTCGTGGTCGAGATCGCGGAATTCGCGGCCCAGCGCCCGCGCCAGGCTGCGGCCTATTGTGGTTTTGCCCGCGCCCATCATGCCCACCAAGAACAAGGGTCGGCGAAATGGCAGGGAAACAACTGGCGTACGTTGATCTGCCTCGCTATCTGGGGCGGCTGAAGGTAAAACTCCGTTCATTTGTGTATTATCACCTGCTTAGGGCTTCAAACCCCAATTCTTACCGCATTATCCGGTTACATAAAGCCGTTGCGCCCATCCAGGATCGGCCGGCGTAAGACTTAAAATCGCCCCTGATGAGCACCGATAACCAATCTTCTTCCGAAAAGCGCCCAGAATCCCGCTCGTGGCTTGGCCGTTTCTTTATCAAAGCAGCCGTTCTGGCAGCGGGTCTTGGCCTCTCTGGCGTGCTACTAGGCTCGCTTGCGCTTGCGCTTGCCTGGCCGAACTTGCCCGACCTCACGGCCATGATCGATTACCGGCCGCGGGTGCCCTTGCGTATTTATACGGCCGACAAGGTGCTCATTGGCGAATTCGGCGAAGAACGGCGCAATGTGCTGCGGTTCGACGAGATCCCCGACGTCATGAAAGCGGCCATTCTAGCAGCGGAAGACGACAATTTTTACCGTCACGGCGGCATCGACTGGAAGGGGGTGGCGCGTGCGGCACTGGCCAACCTCACCACCATGGCGAAGTCGCAGGGCGCCAGCACAATCACGATGCAGGTGGCACGGAACTTCTACCTGTCATCGGAAAAGACCTACACGCGGAAGTTCTATGAACTGCTGCTGACCTTCAAGATCGAGGCCACGCTTACCAAAGACGAGATTCTCGATCTGTACATGAACCAGATCTATCTGGGGCATCGCGCCTATGGCTTTGCGGCCGCATCGCGCACCTATTTCGGCAAGCAGCTGTGGGATGTCACCCCGGCTGAGGCCGCCATGCTGGCCGGTATTCCAAAGGCGCCTTCGCGCTTCAACCCCATTGCAAACTTCGATCGCGCCCGCTCGCGTCAGCTGTATGTATTGGGCCGCATGGAGTCGCTGGGTTACCTCACGCAGGAAGAATATCAACAGGCGGTCGAT
>CAZPYF010000225.1:0-3761 GCA_964590015.1 uncultured Burkholderiaceae bacterium | reverse complement strand
CTTATTGCTCAAAACCCCAGTGGATCACTCCACTGGGGTTTTGTTATTTGGCGCCGCCGGCAATGACCATGCGACAATCATGACCAATTCGTTGTTTGCGTCCTGACATGTTGCAGCACTATTTGCCCTTCCTTCGTTGGCCGCGCCTTACGCCTCAGCGTTTCCAGAGTGAGTTCTTCGCCGGCCTGACCGTCGGCTTGCTTGCTTTGCCTCAAAGCGTGGCTTACGCGGGCTTGGCCGGAATGCCTCTGATTACGGGCATCTATGCCACGCTGCTGCCCACTCTGATCGCTGCTTTGTTCAGCGCCACGCCACGCCTGGCGACGGGCCCCACTGCGTTAACCTGTTTGCTGATCTACGGCTCCCTTTCGGGCATGGCGCAGCCGGGCAGTGCCGAATGGGTAGTGCTGGCCGGTTGGTTGGCTTTATTCAGCGGTTTATTCCAGATCGGCTTAGGGGCGTTGCGACAGGGTTGGCTAATGGATCTTGTCAGCTCTCCCGTGCTCATGGCGTTCACGCAGGCGGCGGCGCTACTCATCATCACTTCTCAGCTGCCCGCATTGCTCGCTCTTGAAGGCATGCCCAGCGTGGGGGCCGACGCAGCACTTTCCTGGCACCTTCCGTCGGCGGTACTCGGTGTCGTGTCACTACTTATTATTCTGGTGGCGCGGCGTTTGCGGCCGTCGATACCCGCCGTCTTTCTATTGCTTGTAGTCGCGGCCGCTGCCGCATGGCTATGGAACTGGGATACCTACGGAATCGGTGTCGTGGGCGAATTGCCGGCTGGCTTCCCGGCGTTAGGTGTGCCGATTCTCGCGCCTCTACATAGTCTGATGCAGCTCTTGCTGCCTGCACTGGTGATCGCATTAGTTAGCTTCATGGAAACGGCGGCCAGCGCGCGGCTCGACCACGTTCAGTCCGGCGAACCTTGGAATCGCGATCAGGATCTTATTGGGCAAGGTGCCGCCAAGCTAACGGCCGCCTTCTGCGGTGCCTTCCCGACCAGCACATCGTTCTCGCGTTCTGCGCTTAACCTTTTTGCGGGAGCGCAGTCGGGCTGGTCAAACATATTCTGCTGTGTGGTGGTGGCCGCCGTACTCGCGGTGGGGCTGCCCGTGCTCGCCTGGGTTCCCAACGCCGTACTGGCCGCTGTGGTGGTGGCCTCGGTTCTCGGTCTACTGAAATGGCAGCCATGGGTCCAGCTGTGGCGGGGGTCGCGGCGCGATTTCTTCGTCGCATTGGCGACGCTCGTGATCACCTACGCAGCGGCGCCGTCCATGTATTGGGGCGTGTGTGCGGGGCTGGTGCTGTCGTTGCTCATCTTTGTGCATCGTCGCCTTCACCCCCGTGTCGTTGAGTTAGGTCGGCACCCCGATGGTAGCCTGCGTGACCGTCATGAATGGGATCTGCCGCCGCTGAACGAACGGGTACTCGCCCTGCGCCCCGATTGCTCCCTCGACTACCTGGTTGCCCCGGCTGTCGAACGACGCGTTCTGGAGATGAGTAAGACGGAGCGCGATGTCGACGCCGTATATCTTTTTATGCAGGGCGTGAATCTCATCGATACCACCGGCCTGGAGGTACTGGCGCGCCTGTTCGATCAGTTCCGCCGGCGCAGTATCAAGATCAACGTGGTGGGAGCGAAGCTCGATGTCGAACGGCGCATGAAGTCGTTGTTTGCCACTCGAGACGACGTTCGATTTCATCGCACTGAAGCTGATGCGTTGGCGACGATGGGCCCGGCCGAGGCGCCGGACGCGGTTTCGGATAGTGAGTGTCTGGGGCATACTAATGCGCCCGACTCCGTCAGCGATGATCGGCGCACGCAGCAATTTGAACCGTCCGAAAGGTCTGACGCGGAACGCTCGTAGCCGGCACAGGGTCTGGCCGTATGGAACGCTAGAGTGATGCTTTAAAGTAAGCGCACTGCTTAGTGGAGCAGGGCGTGGTTCGGTACAACTGTTTTGGCTGTGGCAGCTTCAAGGCGTGCCGTTTGCTGGTGGTGCGCCGTCGCCATTTCTCTTTCACCTCTCCAGAAGGAGCCATCATGACCATTCTGAATGCGATTTCATCACGAGGGCAGCGGCTGCTGCTATCGGTAATGTCGGGTACGGCCTTACTGGCCATATCGCTGACTGCGCAGTCGTACTCACTTGATGTGCCGTATGTGCCGACGCCCGCGCAGGTGGTGAATCGTATGCTGGAGCTGGCTGAAGTGGGGCCCGACGACACGGTAATCGATTTGGGTTCCGGCGATGGCCGTATTGCCATTGCGGCCGTGAAAGATCACGGGGCGAAGCGCGCCATGGGCGTTGATCTGAACCCTGAGCGCGTTTCCGAGGCTCGCGCCAACGCTACAGACGCCGGGGTGGCCGACAAAGTCGAGTTTCGTGAACAGAATTTGTTCGATACTGACTTCTCTGAAGCCACGGTGCTGACCATGTACCTTCTGCCCGACGTGAATGTCGCCCTGCGGCCCAAGATCCTCGACCTCAAGCCGGGTACGCGGGTGGTATCGCATGCCTTCGACATGGACGAATGGGAAGCTGATGTGTTCGAGCGCGTCGATGGGCGTAGCGTTCACCTTTGGGTCGTGCCCGCCCAGGTCGAGGGCCAGTGGAAGGTCGACACACCCGAGGGCGACCTGCAGCTTCAACTTACACAGACTTTTCAGCAGGTCGAAGGCACGGCTCGTGGGGCCAACGGTGCAGACCTTCCCATTACGGGCTCACTGAAGGGCTCGGCCATTCGGCTTGTTCTTGGTGAAGGTGATGCCGCCAAGACCTATACCGGTAATGTACAGGGCTCGAGCATGTTGCTGGCGCCGGCCGGCAGCACAGACCAAAACTGGAAAGGCGCGCGACAGTGAGTAGCGAATCGATGGTTGCGGCCACGCCGAGCGGCGAAGTATTGAGCGCCAAGGGGCTCTCTGTCTGGGATGCGGTAGCCATACTGGTCGGGGTGGTGGTCGGCATTGGTATATTCGGGTTCCCGCCGCTAGTTGCTCAGAATGCGCCGAATTCGGCCGTGTATATGGGGCTCTGGGTGGCAGGCGGCCTCGTGATGCTGGTGGGTTCGCTTTGCTATGCCGAGTTGGGCGGCGCCTACCCCGACGCGGGGGGTGAATATGCATTCCTTGGTCGTGGCTGGGGAGCCGATATCGCGCTGTTATTCGCCTGGGCTCGGTGTTCCATCATCCAAACCGGCGCCATTGCGGCCGTCGCGTTCATTTTCGGCGACTATGCGCAGGTGCTGTGGCCCATGGGCGAACAAGGCCCCGCGCTCTATGCTGCGTTGGTGGTGGTGTTGTTAACCGTCGTGAACGTGGTCGGCAGCATGGAATCGCGTCGTGTGCAATGGGTCTTAAGTGTGGCGTCTGTCTTGGCTCTGGTGGCCATGGCGGTGGGTGGGCTCGTGCTGGGCGACGGCGGTGCAGCCGTCGCAGCAGCCGATGTGGCCTCCCAGGGCGGTGCGCCGCTCGCTGCCACAGGGGTCGAAGCGGGTGCCGGCGGCCACTCCCTCCAGGAACTGGCCGGCATGTTGGGCATGGGCATGGTGTTCGTGTTGCTCACCTATGGGGGATGGAACGAAGCCGCGTATCTCTCCGGAGAAATACGCGATGTCGGGCGCAACATGCTTCGCGTGTTATTGCTGGGCACGCTGATCATCGTGAGCCTCTATGTGCTCGTTAATCTGGCGTACTTACAGGTTTTCGGTCTGGAAGGCCTGCGGGCGACGCAAGCAGTCGGCGCAGACATGTC
>CAZPYF010000224.1:0-3823 GCA_964590015.1 uncultured Burkholderiaceae bacterium | reverse complement strand
CGATATTGGCCGCCAGGTTCAACGAACGGACCGGCAAGACGCTCGAGGCGGTAAACCGCTTTGTTGCCGAGGGCACATCCACGGCGGGCGGGCTCGAAGGCACCATGCGCGAACTCACCGCCGCCGCGCGGGCCTTGCGCTCGCTGGCCGACTATCTGCAAACGCAACCGGGTTCAGTGGTACGCGGTGCAGCGCGAGACCGAATTGAGGTAGAACCATGATCTCCGTACCGACTGTATTCAATTCCACTTTGAGAAGGCTGACGTGGGTCGCCGCAGCCGGCTTACTGGTCGGGTGCGCAGGCACCGCTCCCCATTACTATTCCTTGCAGGGCGGGGAGCCCGAGCCGCGATCCGCCACCATGGTGAAGGCCGACTATGCCATCAGCGTGCAGCCCGTCGTCGTGCCTCAACAGGTCGCGCGCCCGCAGATCGTGGTTCGTATGGAGCCCGGTAGCGAGGTCGTGCCGCTGAACAGCTCGCTGTGGGTCGGGCCGCTCGAATCGCAGATTCGTGGCGCCCTCGCGGCTGAGCTTTCGCGTAGGTTGAATGTGCTCGACGTGGGGGGGGCAAGCGCGGGCGAGGGTGTGCCCGTGTGGCGGGTGTACGTTGACCTGCAACGCTTCGACTCTTTATACGGGCGCGAGATTCAACAAGAAGTCGTATGGCGTCTGATGCCCCAGGCTATGCCGAAGGGTGCCAAGGAACGCGTCTGCTCGGCGCAGGTTACGCGGCCTGTCGAGACCGGCATGTCGGCCCTCGTTGAGGGCCACCGCGAAGCCCTCGCAGGCGTGGCAGCCGCCATAGCGCAGTCCTTGCCTGCGTCGGGCACAGCCTCAGCGAAGGCCGCCAACGAACTGCCAAACGGGGTCGCATTCCGGGGCTGCGTAGAGTAAGTCAGCGTCTCCGCGTGGATTCGGCTGCACCATGAGTTCAAAAGGTGCAGCCAATGGCCGTTATAGGGTTACAACCAATTAAATGACGGTTGAACGTCTGTTGTAATGCTGTTGCAACTCGGTGCTCATGAATTCGCGCCGCCCCATTCCAACACACGGAGACAGTCATGCAGACCAGATACGGTTTCAAGCTGATGGCCGCCACGGCCGCAACCCTGGCCGCTCTTGCCGTCACCCCGGCGGCGGCTGAACAAGTCGTTAAACTCGGCTTTGCCGCGCCGCTTACCGGCCCCCAATCGCACTATGGCGAAGACATGCGCAACGGCCTTCTGCTCGCGCTTGAAGAGGCCAATGAGCAAAAAATTCAGCTCGACGGCGAAACCGCCAAGTTTGAACTCGTCGGTCGCGACGACCAAGCCGACCCTCGCACCGCCGTGCAAGTGGCGCAACAAATCGTCGATGAAGACGTACGAGGCGTGTTGGGCCACTTCAATTCCGGCACCACCATTCCGGCTTCCAGCGTGTACAACGACGCCGGCCTGCCGCAAATCGCCATGGCGACATCGCCCGAATACACCGAGCAAGGCTTCGATACCACCTTCCGCATGATGACCAGCGACACCCAGCAAGGGGCCGCCGCCGGTGAGTTCATCGTGAAAGATCTGGGCGGCAAGAATATCGCGCTCATCGACGACCGTACCGCCTATGGCCAAGGCCTGACCGACCAAGTGGCCAAGGCAGTGGAAGCCCACGGCGGCACCATCGTGGCACGCGAGTACACCACAGACAAGGCCAACGACTTCACGGCCATTCTTACCAATATCAAGTCGAAGAGCCCCGACGCTGTGTTCTTCGGCGGGCTTGATGCGCAGTCTGGCCCCATGCGCCGCCAGATGGTCACGCTGGGCATCGAAGCGCCTCTGGTCTCCGGCGAAATGACCCGTAGCGAAACCTTCCTGAAGCTGGCAGGCGAAGCTGCTGAAGGCACCTACGCGTCGCTGGCGGGCGTGCCGCTGCAACAGATGGCGGCCGGTACCAAGTTTGAAGCTGACTACAAATCCAGGTTCGACAAGAACCCCGGCGTGTACGCACCATATGCCTATGACGGCGCCTGGAACATGGTCACGGCCATGAAGGAAGCCGGCTCCTCGAAGCCCGAAGCGTATCTGCCCAAACTTGCCTCGCTGCAGCGCAAGGGCGCTACCAGCGAGAGCATTGCCTACGACGAGAAAGGCGACCTGAAGGAAATCTCGGTCACCATCTATCAGGTCAAGGACGGCAAGTGGGAAATGGTTAAAACCATGGTCAGCCAAGGCAACTGACCGCGGCGTTGACATGTCGGGGCGGCGTCAGCCCGCCCCGGCGCTCTTGTATGCTTGACTGAACCGGTTCCAGGCCATGGAAATTCTGCTTCAACAACTCATCAACGGCGTAACCGTCGGTAGCGTCTATGCGCTGGTGGCATTGGGCTACACCATGGTCTATGGGATCATCGGGCTCATCAATTTTGCGCACGGCGATGTCGTCATGGTCGGCGCCATGGTCGCAACCACTCTCGTTGTCTCCTTTGTGGGCGGAAGCCCCGGTGGTGTATCGGCCTGGCTCGTCGTGCTGGGCGCGCTTTTCGTGGCCATGCCCGTATGCATGGCGCTAGGCTGGACGGCCGAACGCTTCGCGTATCGTCCCTTGCGCCGTGCGCCCCGGCTGGCGGCGCTCATTACCGCAATCGGTATTTCCATCATCATCCAGAACGTAGCAATGATGGTGTGGGGCCGCAATTACCTGAGTTTTCCGCACATTATCGAACCCATCGTGTTCCACATTGGGGGCGCGCGCATCAGTGTGCTGCAGGTCATCATCATTGCCGCAGCGGCAGGCATCATGGGCGCACTGCTGCTCATCGTGCACCGCACGCGGCTTGGCACGGCCATGCGCGCCACGGCACAGAATCGTGAAGTAGCCGGCCTCATGGGCGTGAACATCAATACCGTAATTTCTGCCGCGTTCGTCATTGGTTCGCTGCTTGCGGCCATCGCCGGAGTAATGGTGGCGGCGTACTACGGTGTGGCTCAATACACCATGGGCTTCATTCTGGGCCTCAAGGCATTCACGGCCGCCGTGCTAGGTGGTATCGGCAATCTTGCCGGCGCCATGCTGGGTGGGCTGCTGCTGGGCATTATTGAATCGCTGGGCGCCGGTTATATCGGCGACCTCACCAACGGCTTCTTTGGCAGCCATTATCAAGACGTCTTTTCCTTCATTGTGCTGATTCTGGTGCTGGTATTCCGGCCGTCCGGTTTGCTGGGCGAGCGGGTAGGAGACCGCGCATGAGTGCTCTGCATACAACGCGCGCGCCGCTTCCGCTTAAAGTCTGGGTGGGTATTGTGGTGCTCGGCGCGGTGCTGGCCGTGCTGCCCTTCTTGTTGGGCATGGTGGGTCAGAGCTGGGTTCGTACGCTCAACTTCGCTCTAATTTATGTGATGCTGGCGCTGGGCCTGAACGTGGTGGTGGGCTTTGCCGGCCTGCTCGACCTGGGCTATATCGCCTTTTATGCCGTGGGCGCCTATGTCTGGGCCATGCTGGCATCACCGCATTTCGGGCTGCACCTGCCGTTCTGGGTGATCCTGCCAGTGGGGTTCGTATTCGCCGCCATTGCGGGGGCGCTGCTGGGCGCCCCCACCCTCAAGTTGCGAGGCGATTACCTGGCCATCGTCACGCTGGGCTTCGGCGAGATCGTGCGCATCTTCCTGAACAACCTCGATGCGCCGATCAACATCACCAATGGCCCGCAGGGCATCAACCGCATCGATACCTTCAAGGTGGGCGAATTCGCGCTGGGGCGTAGTCAGGAACTGTTTGGTTTTCGCATCACCGGGCCTGAAAAATACTATTACCTGCTGCTGTTTCTCACGATCGTGATCGTCATCA
>CAZPYF010000223.1:0-3839 GCA_964590015.1 uncultured Burkholderiaceae bacterium | reverse complement strand
ACCCGCCTCATCAACATGTTCGGCATTCCCGACCCGCTCGACCCGGAAGGCGTGCTGGGTTACCTCGTAGACCTGCCGGGCTACGGCTACGCCTCGGTGGCGCGATCGGCCCGCGACGAGTGGGCCGATGTGCTGGGCGGCTACCTGCGCGATCGTTCGTCGCTGGCGGGCGTCGTGCTACTTATTGATATCCGCCGAGGCGTCACCCAGCTCGACCGGCGCTTGGCCGACTGGCTCGCACCCGGGCGTGTGCCGGTGCTGGCGCTGCTCACGAAGGCCGACAAGCTGCCTTATGGGCAACGCATACGCGCCATTGCCGCTGTTAAGCAAGAGCTGGCCGACCTCGGCACCCTGAAAGCCGTGGCGTTCTCCGCCACGCAGCGTATCGGGCTCGAAGAAGCCACCGCGCATATCGAGAACTGGATTTCGCCCCAGATCGTACCGTAATTTTTCCGGCCCAAGACGGCCGGGTTCCTGGAGCAACAATGACTGCGTTCCTGCCCCAATCCGACTTCCCCACCTCCCGGCTGCGCCGTAACCGCCGCGACGACTTCACCCGCCGGCTGGTGCGCGAACACACGCTTACGACCGACGACCTCATCTACCCCGTGTTCATCACCGAGGGTAAGGGCGTGAGGCAAGCCGTGCCGTCCATGCCGGGCGTCGAACGCCTGTCAGTCGACACACTGCTGCCCGTTGCTGAACAGTGCCTCGAGCTGGGCATTCCCGTGCTGTCGCTCTTTCCCGCGATTGAGAGCCACCTGAAAACGCCCGATGGTATCGAAGCGGCTAACCCCGATGGCCTGATGCCGCGCGCCGTGCGCGAACTGAAGGCGCGCTTCCCAGAGCTGGGCATTCTTACCGACGTGGCGCTCGACCCCTACACCAGCCATGGGCAAGACGGCGTCATCGACGATACGGGCTATGTCTTGAATGAGCCCACCATCGAGGTATTGGTGCGTCAGGCGCTGGCCCAGGCCGAAGCCGGTGTCGATATCGTGGCGCCCAGCGACATGATGGACGGCCGCGTGGGCGCGCTGCGCCGGGCTCTGGATGCCGAGCGGCATATCGATACCCGCATCATGGCTTATTCGGCCAAATACGCCAGCGCGTTCTACGGGCCGTTCCGCGATGCCGTGGGGTCGGCGTCGAGCCTTGGCAAGTCCAACAAGGCCACCTACCAGATGGACCCGGCCAACCGTGCCGAAGCGCTGCGCGAAACGGCCGCCGACCTTCGCGAAGGCGCCGATATGGTGATGGTGAAGCCCGGCATGCCGTATCTTGACGTGCTGCGCGATGTGAAGGAGGCCTTCGGTGTGCCAACCTTCGCCTATCAGGTCAGCGGCGAATACGCCATGCTGAAGGCCGCTGCGGCCAACGGCTGGCTCGACCACGACAAGGTCGTGCTGGAAGCACTACTGGCGTTCAAGCGCGCCGGGGGCGACGGAATCCTCACTTACTTCGCCATTGAGGCCGCGCAGCTGCTGCGACAGCAGCGCTGAGTTGCGCAGTGCCGCCGGGCCGGCCTGCTGGGCGGCCGTGCCCACCGGGGTTCCCGAAGCGGTGCCACCCTTTGCAGCGCGGCCGTCGTTCGCCGCAGGGCTGCCGGCCCCACTCTGCAACACCTGATCGAGGGTACGGTTAAAACGCTCGGCATTCTGGAAGCCCACCACCCGTGTATCGAGCTCACGCCCGCCTGCATCAAAGAAAATGATGCCCGGCGGGCCGAACAGGCGGAAACGCTTGAGCAGTTCGCGGTGCTCGGCGTCGTTACGGGTCACGTCAGCCTGAATCAGCAGAAAGCTATCCAGCTTGCGCGCCACGTCACGATCCGAAAACGTGAAACGCTCCATCTCGATACACGACACACACCAGTCGGCGTAGAAGTCGAGCATGGCCGGCTGGCTGGCCTGCGCCAGCACTTGATCGAGTTCCGCCACCGAATTCACCTGTACGAAGCGCCGCTTCACGGCTTCGGCGGTACTGGCGGCATCGGCCGGCGCTCCGGCCACCGTACCACCTGACGAAGCCACGTAAGGCGCCAGTGGCCGGAACGGGTCACGGCCGCCGCCCGCAAGGCCCACCAGCATGAGCACAGCCCAAGCCGCCAGCACCAGGCCGAGCGCCTTCAGCACGTGGCGGCCCGGCCCGGCTGCGGCGGGCAAAGCCTGGAACGCGCCCATCATCACAGCACTCGTTGCCACGAGTACGATCCAGCCTGTAAGCACGAGCCAGTCGGGCAGCAGCGACGAGACCATCCACCATGCCGTAGCGAGCAGCAGAATGCCGAAGCTCCATTTCACGCCTTCCATCCAGGCGCCGGCCTTGGGCAGCAGCGCGCCCGACGACGCGCCCAGAATCAATAGCGGCAGACCGGAACCCCATGCCAACGCAAAGAGCGCGCTGCCGCCCAGCACCACGTCGCCGGTCTGCGAGATAAACAGCAGAACACCGGCCAAAGGCGCGGCAACGCACGGGCCGACGATCAGCGCCGAAAGCATGCCCATAAGGAACACACCACCCAGACGCCCGCCAGGGATACGGTTCAAGCGCTCGTTTAACCTGGTTTGAAGTGCCGCAGGCGCCTGCAAGGTGAAGACGTCGAACATGGCCAACGCCAGCAGCGCCAGAAGAAACGCGAATGTGACCAGCACCCATGGCGTCTGCAGCCAGATCATGAGCCCCGCTCCGAGCAGGCCGGCGAGCACACCCAGTATGGTGTAGACAATCGACATGCCCAGTACGAACGCCGCTGCCAGGGCTAGCCCGCGCGAGCGCGAGAGCGGCGCCCCCTGACCACTTTGGCCCGCGATAATGGCCATAAGAATCGGCACCATGGGCAACACACACGGCGTGAAGGCCAGAAGCAGCCCCAGAAGCAGGCACAAAGCCACTACCTGGAACCAGCCCGCGTTCTCGAGCCAGTCGGCAAGCCCCGTATCGGCAAAATCGAACGGATCGAGCGAGGCAAACTGAGCTGATGCGCCTGGGGCTCCGGAGCCCAGCGGTTTACCGTCGCCGCCCATGGCCACTTGCAACGGTTCGGGAACGGCGGAGACCACCCCGGCACCCGACACCACCCATCCGGCGGCGCTGGGCGTGAGCTGTAATTCGCGCGTATCGGGCGGGTAGCACAGCCCTGCATCTGCGCAGCCCTGACTGGTGATGGCGAGGGTCACCGGCTGTGCGGCGGCCGGGGCAGGCGATGCGCCGCCCGCCGTGCCATCGTTCGCGGCGAAGGGAGCCAACTGCACGCGCACAGTGACCTGGCCGTAATAGACCTCCATGTCCTTCTCAAACGTGGGGTCATATTTGACGAGGCCGGGCGGGTAAGCCGCCGTCGCCACCACACCGTCGGGGGCGTTCAGTTCGAAGCGCTCGCGGTACATGTAGTACTCGGGCGCCACTGCGTAGTGAATGTCGAGTGTGTGAGGCGCCGACATCGCGGCGGCGAACTTGAAGGCGTCTTCAGGATCGAGGAAATCGTCTTCCGCATGCGCGGCGCTCATGGCGGTGCCCAGCGCGAGCATCAGCACGGCTATTAGCGAAAACCACAGAGCAAGAAAGTGAAGCCTACGGAACGTTGCGCGCGAAAACGACGATCTACTCATTATTGTTGCCGCGCCTGTGCGCGTACCCACTCCATGTAATCAGCCGATCCACCCAACACAGGTAGAGCAATCACTTCGGGAACCTCGTAGGGATGCAATTCACGCAGACGCTCCACCAGCGCAGGCAGCCGACCGCGCGTGGTTTTCATCTGCAGCGGAACCTCTTCCGCCCCTTCCAGCTTCCCTTCCCACATGTACATGGACAAGCTCGGGGCGCCAAGGTTCACG
>CAZPYF010000222.1:0-3843 GCA_964590015.1 uncultured Burkholderiaceae bacterium | reverse complement strand
AACCTGTTCCAGATGTAGGGCATCAGCGGCGGCTAGCGGCGCGCGTGAGCGGCTAGAAGGGGTGCTAGGTAGCGCCCCGTATGGCTCTCTTCACAGTCGGCAATATCCTGAGGCGTGCCC
The DNA here is from genome assembly GCA_964590015.1 of uncultured Burkholderiaceae bacterium. GTDB lineage: Bacteria > Pseudomonadota > Gammaproteobacteria > Burkholderiales > Burkholderiaceae_B > Yanghanlia. The sequence goes on along the minus strand of CAZPYF010000222.1, from coordinate 3,723 downwards.
TGCGCCACAATGCGTCCGCCGCCGTTCCCGCCTTCCGGCCCCATGTCGATGACCCAGTCGGCAGTTTTGATCACATCGAGATTGTGCTCAATCACCACCACCGTGTTTCCGGCATCGACAAGCTTGCGCAGAACATCGAGCAGCAGCGAGATATCCTGGAAGTGCAGCCCGGTGGTCGGCTCATCCAGGATATACAGCGTGCGGCCCGTACTGCGTCGTGAAAGTTCGAGCGACAGTTTCACTCGTTGCGCTTCGCCGCCCGACAATGTGGTGGCGCTCTGCCCCAGCCTTAGGTACGACAGGCCCACATCCATCAGCGTGTTCAGCTTGCGCGCGATCGTCGGCACCGAACTGAAATAAGTGAGTGCCTGTTCCACCGTCAGATCGAGCACGTCGCTCACATTGCGGCCCCGATAGCGGATTTCCAGCGTTTCACGGTTGTAGCGCTTGCCCTTGCAGACGTCGCAGTCGACATACATGTCGGGAAGGAAATGCATCTCCACCTTCACCACGCCGTCGCCCTGGCAGGCCTCGCAGCGCCCACCGCGCACGTTGAACGAAAACCGGCCCGGATCATAGCCCCGAGTGCGCGCTTCGGGCACGCCCGCAAACAGTTCGCGTATGGGCGTGAACATGCCGGTGTAGGTGGCGGGGTTGCTGCGCGGCGTGCGGCCGATGGGGCTTTGGTCGACCGTGATGATCTTGTCGAAATGCTCCAGCCCTTCCAGGCTGTCGTAGGGGGCGGGTTCGGTCTGGGCGCGGTGCAGCGCTCGCGACACCGCAGTGGCCAAGGTGTCGTTCACCAGGGTGGATTTGCCCGAACCCGACACGCCCGTGACGCACACCAGGTGCCCTGCCGGAATGGCCAGGTCGACCGACTGCAGATTGTTGCCGCGCGCGCCTTTAAGCACGAGAGTGGGGTGGTCTTCGCCTAACGCCTTGGGCGGGGGAATCTCGATACGGCGCGTGCCACTGAGATACTGGCCGGTGAGCGAATCGGGGTTCTGGGCGATGGCTTCAGGCGTACCTGACGCCACCACTTCGCCCCCATGTTCGCCGGCGCCGGGCCCCATATCCAGTACGTGGTCGGCCGAACGAATCATGTCTTCATCGTGTTCCACCACGATCACGCTATTACCCAGGTCGCGCAGATGGCGCAGGGTCTGAATCAGGCGGTCGTTGTCGCGTTGGTGCAGCCCGATCGAGGGCTCGTCGAGCACGTACATCACCCCGGTAAGCCCCGAGCCGATCTGGCTGGCCAGGCGGATGCGTTGCGCTTCACCGCCCGATATCGTGTCGGCGCTACGATCAAGCGATAGGTAGGACAAGCCTACATTGTTCAAAAAGCGCAGGCGCGCCACGATTTCGCGGATGATGCGCTCGGCGACTTCCTTGCGCGCGCCCTGTAGCTCGAGGTTTTCAAACCAATCCAGGCACGCCTGCAGAGACAGCGCCTCAACCTGGTAGATGGGCCGGCCTCGCCGTTCCTGTTCGCCCGGCTCGTCGCCGATGAGCACGTGCCGCGCCTCGGTGCGCAGGCGCGAGCCCTCACATTCCGGGCACACCTTGGTATGCCGCAGTTTCCCTAACTCTTCGCGTACGGCGCTGGAGTCGGTTTCCCGCCAACGCCTTTCCAGGTTCGGAATCACGCCTTCGAAGGCATGCTTCTTAACGGTGCTGCGGCCTTTCTCGTTGATGTACAGGAAGGGAATGGTCTCTTCCCCGGAGCCGAATAGCACCGTTTGCCGAATGGCATCGGGAAGCTCGTCGAACGGTGTGTCGAGATCGAATTCGTAATGCGCCGCCAGGCTCGTTAACAGCGTGTGCGTGAAGGCATTGCGGCGATCCCATCCGGCGATGGCGCCGCTAGCGAGGCTCAGTTCCGGAAAGGCGACGATACGGCGCGGGTCGAAGACATCAACATTGCCCAGCCCGTCGCAGGTGGGGCAGGCGCCTGCAGGATTATTGAAGCTGAAGAGCCGTGGCTCCATTTCGGTAAGGCTGTGGTGGCACACGGGGCAGGCGTAGTGGCTCGAAAACGGGTGCTCTTGCCCGCTTTCCATGTCGAGCGCGATGGCGCGCCCGTCGGCAAGGCGCAATGCGGTTTCGAAGCTTTCGCTCAGGCGCTGCTGCGCATCAGGCCGCACACGCAGGCGGTCGACCACCACGTCAACATCATGCTTTTCCGTTTTCTTGAGTTGCGGCAGGTCGTCGATGGCGCGCATCTCGCCGTCGATGCGCAAGCGCACATAGCCTTGCGCCTGCAAGGCGGCGAACTCGTCTTCAAAGCTGCCCTTGCGCGCACGGGCCACCGGCGCAAGGATCGCCAGCCGGCTTTCCGGCTTCCAGGCCAGCACGCCGTCGACCATCTGCGCGACGCTCTGCGCTTGCAGCGGCAGGCCGTGGTTCGGGCAGTAAGGCGTACCGACCCGCGCGTACAATAAGCGCAGGTAATCGTGGATTTCCGTAATGGTGCCCACCGTTGAACGTGGGTTGTGCCCCGCCGACTTCTGCTCGATCGAGATCGCCGGCGACAAGCCTTCAATCAGATCCACATCGGGCTTGCTCATCAACTGCAGAAACTGCCGGGCGTATGCCGAGAGGCTCTCGACATAGCGACGCTGCCCTTCCGCATAGAGCGTGTCGAAGGCCAGAGACGATTTCCCCGACCCAGAGAGCCCAGTTATCACCACCAGCTTGTGCCGGGGCAGATCGATGGAGACGTTCTTCAGGTTGTGCGTGCGTGCACCGCGAATGCGAATGGCTTCCATCCTTGCGCTTTGCCTACGTTTTCCAATGGCCAACTTGCTACTATAGCGCGCAGAGCATTTCCAAGAATCCGAGAGTAAGCCTACATGACTCAGGCAGCCGCCAGCGCCGACAAACCACAACGCCTCAAGCTGACTTCCACAGAACGCCGCGCCAGCATCATGCTGGCTCTTCTGTTTGCGTCGCGCATGCTCGGGTTGTTCCTGCTGACACCGGTGTTTGCGGTTGCGGCGCAGGCGATTCCGGGCGGCAACGACGCCGCACGAGTGGGCTTCGCCCTCGGCGCGTATGGGCTCACACAGGCCTTCATGCAGATTCCCCTGGGCATGGCCTCAGACCGTTATGGTCGGCGCAAGGTCATCGTGGCGGGCATGGTGCTGTTCGTGGTGGGCGGCGTCATCTGCGCGTTGGCCGAGAACGTGAACTGGATCATCGCGGGGCGCATCATCCAAGGCCTGGGGGCTATTTCGGCCGCTATTACGGCCTGGGTCGCCGATGCCACGCGGCCCGAGGTGCGCACGCGCGCCATGGCCATGGTCGGCGCCTCAATCGGTTTGTCGTTCGCGGTCTCGCTGGTGCTATCGCCGATGATCGTGGGCGCATTCGGCCTGTCGGGGCTGTTCTGGGCCATCAGCCTGCTGGGCTTCGTCTGCCTGTTGATTGCCGCCTTTGCGGTGCCTGTGGTGCCGCGCCAGAAAGAAGACATCGTGCAGGCTCGAGTACGCGATGTTCTTGGCCACGCCGATCTGCTCAGGTTGAATTTCGGCGTCTTTGTTCTGCATAGTGTGCTGATGGCGCTGTTCATCGTGATGCCGGGCATGCTGGCCCGCCTGGGCGGCTACGACACGGGCAGCCTATGGAAGGTGTACCTGCCTGTGATCGGGCTCTCGTTCGTGGCCCTGGTGCCTGCCGCGTTCTATACCGAAACGCGTCGTGCGCATACGCCCGCGCTGG
>CAZPYF010000221.1:0-3849 GCA_964590015.1 uncultured Burkholderiaceae bacterium | reverse complement strand
GCCGCCTTTTCCTCAGCGCCGAGCGTGGCCATATCGATCACGAATCGGTAGCGCACATCCGACTTTTCCATGCGTTCGAACGCCTCGTTGATCTGATCCATGCGGATCATTTCGCAGTCGGGCAGAATGTTCTTCTTCGCGCAGAAATCCAGCATCTCCTGCGTTTCGCGAATGCCCCCTATTAGAGAACCGGCAATACGCCGGCGGCCCATGACCAAGGGAACGGTGCTCGATTCATTCACCGGCCCGACCTGGCCCACGATCACCAGCGTGCCGTCGATATCGAGCAACGGCAAGTAAGGATTCAGGTCGTGCTTCACGGGCACCGTGTCAAGAATCAGGTCGAAGCCGTTGGCGGCGTTTTCCATGGCTTCGGGGTCGCTCGACACCAATAGTCGGTCGGCGCCCAGAGCCAGCGCGTCGGCCTCCTTATCGGCGGAACGGCTCAATACGGTGACATCGGCGCCCAGGCCGATGGCCAGCTTCACGGCCATGTGGCCAAGGCCGCCCAGACCCACTACGCCCACCCGGCTACCCGGGCCGACATTCCAGGTGCGTAGCGGCGAATAGGTGGTGATGCCGGCACACAGCAGTGGCGCGGCACGGGCGAGGTCGAGGCTTTCAGGCACGCGCAGGCAGAATTCCTCGCGTACCACCAGGTGCCGCGAGTAGCCGCCCTGGGTGTACTCGCGTGAAATGCGGTCGCGTGCGCCGTAGGTGAAGGTGCCGCCGTTGCGGCAGAGCTGTTCCTCGCCGTTATGGCATTGGTCGCAGGAAAGGCAGCTGTCGACCAGGCACCCTACGGCAACGTGGTCACCGACGCGGTGCCGGCTCACGGCGGGGCCCACATCAATGACGCGGCCCACGATCTCGTGGCCTGGAACGATGGGGTAGTAGCTGCCACCCCAATCGTTGCGCGCGGTGTGCAGGTCGGAATGGCATACACCGCAGTAGAGGATCTCCATGGCGACGTCGTCAGGCCGTAGCGCGCGGCGTTCGAACTCATAAGGCGCGAGCGGTGTGTCGGGGCTGTAGGCGGCGTAGCCGATCGTTTGCATGCTGTACTCCGGTTCAAAGATTGCTGGGCCTAAGTCTCAGGCATGCTTGATGGTAACGCCATCGCCCAGGGAGGGTAAATTCGCGATGCTGTCATGGCATCGTGATACAGTGATTCGATAGTCAAGCATGTGATTCTGGCCAAACAAGAAGGAGTAGGGCGCATGGAAAGCACCAACACTTTCAATGCCAAAGGCGTACTCGACGTCAAGGGCAAAAAGTATGAAATTTACCGGCTGAAGGCTCTCGCCGACGCAGGATTCGATGTTTCCTCGCTACCGTATAGCCTCAAGATTCTGCTTGAAAATCTTCTGCGAACCGAAGACGGCAAGGACATCACGGCGGAAGACGTCGAAGCGCTGGCGGGGTGGGACCCCACCGCAGGCGAAAGCCGTGAAGTGGCGTTCACACCTGCCCGCGTACTGCTGCAAGACTTCACCGGGGTACCGGCTGTGGTCGACTTGGCCGCCATGCGCGAAGCCATGCAGGCACTGGGCGGCAATCCGCAGCGCATCAACCCGCTGGCGCCGGTCGAGCTGGTCATCGACCACTCGGTTATTGTCGACGTATTCGGCAGCCCGAACGCTTTCGAGCGCAACGTCGAAATCGAATACGACCGCAACGTTGAACGTTACCAATTCCTGCGCTGGGGTCAGACTGCGTTTGACGACTTCAAGGTCGTGCCTCCAGGCACCGGTATTGTTCACCAGGTGAACCTTGAGCACCTGTCGCGCGTGGTCTTTGCTCAAGAGCAAGACGGCGTGAGCGTGGCCTATCCTGACTCCTGTGTGGGTACCGACTCGCATACGCCCATGGTTAACGGTCTGGGTATCGTGGCCTGGGGCGTGGGCGGCATCGAAGCCGAAGCCGCCATGCTGGGCCAACCCATTTCCATGCTGATTCCGGAAGTCGTGGGCTTCAAGCTTACGGGTTCGCTGCCCGAAGGTTCAACGGCTACCGACCTGGTGCTCACCATCACCGAAATGCTGCGCGAACATCGCGTCGTGGGCAAATTCGTTGAATTCTATGGGCCCGGCGTGGCTTCGGTTCCTTTGGCCAACCGCGCCACCATCGGCAACATGAGCCCGGAATACGGTTCTACCGTGTCGATCTTCCCTATCGACGACGTCACACTGGGCTACATGGCCCTTACCGGCCGCTCAGAAGAGCAGATCGCCTTGGTGGAAGCGTACGCGAAGGAACAGGGCTTGTGGCACGACCCAAGCGCCGAGCCGCGCTACACCGAAACCCTGGAACTCGACCTTTCTACCGTGGTGCCCTCCATTGCCGGCCCGAAGCGCCCGCAAGACCGCATCTCACTTGCCGATTCCCGCGAGGCGTTCCGTTCCGCCCTGTCGGGCTACATCAGTGACGAGCCGCAGAAACTGAAGGGCTACGACTCCGCGGTGGAAAACACGTTCCCTGCGTCTGATCCACCTTCGCACGAACAGCCTTCCAAAATATCGCCACGCCCCAACGAGCTCGAGCCGGCGCCTACCGACTCGCTCGACGAGGTACCCAGTACGAGCCGAGAAGAACGCAAGCCGATCCCCATCACCATGGGCGACGGCACGGTGTGCGATATCGATCATGGCGCAGTGGCCATCGCGGCCATCACGTCGTGCACGAACACCTCCAACCCCACAGTGATGATCGCGGCCGCGCTACTAGCGAAGAACGCAGTCGAGAAAGGGCTCAAGCGTAAGCCCTGGGTCAAGACCAGCTTGGCGCCCGGGTCGCGAGTGGTCACCGACTACTACGACCGTGCGGGGCTCACCCCGTATCTTGACGCGCTGGGCTTCAGTCTGGTGGGCTATGGCTGTACCACCTGTATCGGCAACTCGGGGCCGCTGATTCCCGAAGTGAGCAAGGCCGTAAACGATTACGACCTTGCCGTGGTGTCGGTGCTGTCGGGCAACCGCAACTTCGAAGGCCGTATTCACGCCGAAGTGAAGATGAACTACCTGATGTCGCCGCCGCTGGTTGTGGCCTACGCGCTGGCCGGCACGATGAACATCGACATGTTCAACGACGCCTTGGGCGAAGACAAAAACGGTCAGCCCGTTTACCTCCGTGACATCTGGCCGTCGTCGTCTGACGTGGCCGCCGTGGTGAATAGCGCCATCGAATCCAAGATGTACACCAGCGGCTATGCTGATGTGTTCGCCGGCGATGAGCGCTGGCGCAGCCTTTCGACACCGGAAGGCGCCCTGTTCGAGTGGGACGACAGCTCCACCTACGTGCGTAAGCCGCCGTACTTCATCGACATGCCGCGCGACCCGGCACCGGTGGGCGATATTGTGGGCGCTCGGGCCTTGGCCAAGTTGGGCGACTCGGTTACCACCGACCACATCAGCCCGGCGGGCTCCATTGCCCCCAATTCACCGGCTGCACAGTATCTGATCTCACACGGCGTGGAGCCGAAAGACTTCAACTCCTACGGGTCGCGCCGAGGCAACCACGAAGTGATGATTCGCGGCACCTTTGCCAACGTGCGCTTGCGCAACCAGTTGGCACCGGGTACGGAAGGCGGCTACACACGCGACTTTTCGCAGCCGGGCGGCCCCGTGTCCACCATCTACGATGCCTCGCGCAACTATCTCGATGCCGGTACGCCGCTGGTGATTCTGGCCGGCAAGGAATATGGCTCGGGCTCGTCGCGCGACTGGGCGGCAAAGGGCACCCTGCTGCTGGGCGTCAAGGCCGTCATCGCCGAGAGCTACGAGCGCATCCACCGCTCGAACCTGGTCGGCATGGGCGTGTTGCCGCTCCAGTTCATGGATGGCGAGAACG
>CAZPYF010000220.1:0-3908 GCA_964590015.1 uncultured Burkholderiaceae bacterium | reverse complement strand
AGCGGATGCTGCGCGCCCAGCCTTCGCCGGCACCCAGCACGTCGCCATAGCTGAAGCCGCCCACGGCCACGAGACCCTGCACATCATCAAGGCGCGAGCGCCCCGACAGCAAGTCGGTCATGTGGATGTCGAGCGCCTCAAAGCCAGCCTTGTCGAACGCCCAGGCCATTTCGACTTGGCTATTGCATCCTTGCTCGCGCAGGACGGCGACACGCGGGCGCTTACCGGTGGCAATGAATGGCGCGGCGACGTCTTCCTGAGGGTCGAATGCCACGCGCGGCTGCAGGCCCGGGTCGGTGGCATCGCTCCACAACTCATATTCTGCTTGCGCGCAGTCGGGGTTGTCGCGCAACGCCATGATGCGGCGGCTAACCTCGCCCCACTGCTTGCCCAAGTCGGCGCGCGGGCGCTGATAAACGCACTTCCCATCGCGGAAGACCTGAATCTCGTCTTCTTTGTTGAGGCTGCCTAACACGTGGGTTTGTCGCGATAAGCCGGCATCGCGCAACCGACGCAACACCGTGTCGCGCTCGCTGCGTGCAACTTGGATAACGGCCCCGGCTTCCTCGTTGAAGAGCGCCTTCAGCGTGATTTCGTCGCGCTGTACGGCAATCTGTTCGGGTCGGATCTTGTAATCGCCCCAGTCTTCGGCGTGCGGGTCGATGGTGAGCATGTCGAGATTGACTGACACCCCTACTCGCCCCGCAAAGGCCATCTCGCATACCGTAGCCAGCAGGCCACCGTCGGAGCGATCGTGATACGCGAGCAACAGCCCGTCGTGGGCCAGCTCGCGGATGCTGCGGAAGAACGCCTTGAGCGATACGGCGTCGTCGATATCGGGCATTTCCGTGCCGACTTGGCCGTAGACCTGAGCCAGCACTGAACCGCCCAGACGCTGGCGACCGGCGCCCAAATCAATGAAGATCAACACCGTGTCGCCGCGGTCGGTACGCAACTGCGGTGTGAGGGTTCGGCGCACATCGTGCACCGGCGCGAAAGCGGTGACAACGAGCGAAACAGGAGCAATTACGCTACGGGTCTCGCCTTCGTGCTGCCACGTGGTTTGCATCGACAGCGAATCCTTACCAACGGGAATCGAAAGCCCCAGCGCCTGGCACCATTGGCTCACCGCCGATACGGTATCGAACAGGGCGGCATCTTGCCCGGGCGTGCCGCAAGCCGCCATCCAGTTGGCGGATAGCTTGATGTCTTCGAGTGAGCGGACGTCGGCGGCCACCAAATTGGTAAGCGCCTCTGCCACGGCCATACGGCCTGATGCGGGCGCATCAAGCACGGCCAACGGCGTGCGTTCGCCCATCGACATGGCTTCACCGCGCACGCCTTCATAATCAGCCAGCGTCACGGCGCAGTCGGCCACCGGTATCTGCCAGGGGCCGACCATCTGGTCGCGATGCGTAAGGCCACCGACGCTGCGGTCGCCGATCGTGATCAGGAAGTTCTTGCTGGCCACCGTGGGATGGCGCAATACGCGCTCGACGGCTTCGCCGAGATCGATACCCACCACATCGAAAGCGGTGCCTTCGAGCTGCTCTCGTTCGACGTCACGCGTCATGCGTGGCGGCTTGCCCAGAATGACGTCAATGGGCACATCGACCGGGCGCAGCTCATTGTCGTTGCGCGGCGTGACTGCGTCGGCCACACCCGGCAAGCCTTCACCAAAGGTGACCTTAAGCTGACGCTCTTCCGTAGCCACGCCCACGACGGCATAAGGGCACCGCTCGCGGCGGGCCAGCTCGTCAAACCGCTGCAAGTCTTCGGGGCGTACCGCCAGCACATAGCGCTCTTGCGACTCGTTGCTCCAGATCTCGGCGGCCGAGAGACCGGATTCCTCGAGATGCACCTGCTGCAATTCAAATATGGCGCCTCGCGCTGCGTCGTTGACCAGCTCCGGGAAGGCGTTGGAAAGCCCACCCGCGCCGACGTCGTGAATCGCGACGATGGGATTCTGCTCCCCTTGCTGCCAACAGCGGTCGATGACCTCTTGCGCACGGCGTTCGAGCTCGGGGTTGCCGCGCTGAACGGAATCGAAGTCGAGTTCGGCCGTGTTGGCACCCACGCTCATACTGGAGGCCGCGCCACCGCCCATGCCAATACGCATGCCGGGGCCGCCGAGTTGAATCAGGAGAGCGCCGGGTGGCAGCGGATCTTTATGGGTGAGCCGGCTGTCGATGGCACCCAAGCCACCGGCAATCATGATGGGCTTGTGATACCCCCAGCGCCGCCCGGCCGCGTGCTGTTCAAAAGTACGGAAGTAGCCCAGCAAATTCGGCCGGCCGAACTCGTTGTTGAAGGCGGCCGCCCCGATGGGGCCTTCGATCATGATGTCGAGCGGCGAAGCGATGCGCTCCGGCGCGCCGTGTGGGCGACCTTCCCAAGGTTCAGGCGCTTCGGGGAATCGCAGGTTCGACACGCTGAAACCGGCGAGACCGGCCTTCGGCTTGGAACCCCTGCCCGTAGCGCCTTCGTCGCGAATCTCACCGCCCGCGCCTGTGGCCGCGCCCGAGAACGGCGCGATGGCTGTCGGGTGGTTATGCGTTTCCACCTTCATGAGGGTATGCATCACGGCCGGATGATGGCCATAGCGCCCATTGCTGTCGGCCGCACCGGCATGGAAGAGCACCGCATCGCCACCTTCCATGACGGCCGCGTTGTCGGAATACGCCACCACCGTGCCTTGCGGCTGAGCGGCGTGTGTGGCGCGAATCATGCCAAACAGCGTTTCAGTTTGCGGCTGCCCGTCGATGACCCAGTCGGCATTGAAGATCTTGTGCCGGCAGTGTTCGCTATTGGCCTGCGCGAACATCATCAGCTCGACATCGGTGGGGTTGCGGCCCAGCTCGGTAAACGCTTCAGCCAGGTAATCGATTTCGTCTTCCGAAAGCGCCAGGCCCAGGGCCACATTGGCGTTCAGTAGGGCCTGCCGCCCTTCCCCGAGCACATCGACCGTGGTAGTGGGTTTGCCGGGCAACGACGCAAACAGCGCCGCGCCGTCAAACGATGTGTCGACCACCGTTTCGGTCATGCGGTCGTGCAGCACCTGGGCAATCTGGGCGAGCTGGGTTTCGTTAAGCGACTTGCTGCCCAGGAGGCCGCGCGTAGGCACGAGGGTGTAGCGAATGCCACGCTCGATGCGGCGCACGGCTTCGAGCCCGCAGTTATGTGCAATATCGGTGGCTTTGCTGGCCCAAGGCGATACGGTGCCCAAACGGGGAAACACCCGTAGCACCAATGCGTTGCGCGTGTCGCCGGGCGCCGTAAGCGGTGTGCCGTACGTCAGTAATTGCCCCAGACGCGCCTCGTCGGCCTCGCCCAATGGCGACTCCAGCCAGACATAGTGCTCGTATTGCCCCGAAATGTCTGCAATAGGCAGATCGAGGGCCGAGAAACGTTTCAGGAGCTGTTCGCGACGAAACGGCGAGAGAACAGAGGAACCGGGGAAATGCAGAATGGCGTTCACTGTGTACGGGCGGGCACGCAAAGGTCGAGGGAACTTTGCATTTTACCCTTCCGGGCGAGGTCACGCTTCGGGGTAACGCACTTCCAGGATATCGAGTTCCTCCATACCGCCGGGCGTACGCAGCGTGACGGTGTCGCCTTCCTTGGCTTTGATCAGCGCACGGGCCACCGGCGAGATCCAGCTGATGCGCCCTTCCAGCGGTTCGGCCTCATCAACGCCCACGATGGTCACGCGGAATTCTTCGCCGGCCGAGTCGGAATAGACGACGGTGGCCCCGAAGAAGACCTTGTCGCGATTGGGCTGGTGCGCAGGGTCGACGACTTCAGCTATCTCAAGCCGGCGGGTCAGGAAACGAATGCGCCGATCGATTTCACGCAGCCGCCGCCAGCAGGGGGCCGGCTACGTTGCCGATGCGCTCCATCAAGGCCGG
>CAZPYF010000219.1:0-3916 GCA_964590015.1 uncultured Burkholderiaceae bacterium | reverse complement strand
GCGACCTTTTCATTACGAATGAACTGCTCTACCAACTGAGCTAAAGCGGCACTTTGCAAGGGCGGCTTGGGCCGGGTGGTCTGGGCTGACTCTGGGCCGAAGCGTTTCCCTGCGAAGCCAATAATTATACACAAATCGACTTATTCTGGGCGAGGGGGCGCCTTCGCACGTGCATCAGCGCTCTGGCCTCCACCGTTTATGTTATCGACCTGGTACAGCCGCACGGCCGACGGAAAGAGATCCCATGCCGACATGAACAACGCAGCGGCCAGCGGGCCGATCACAAATCCGTTCAGGCCGAAGACCGAGAGCCCCCCAAGCGTCGAGACCAGAATCACCCAGTCAGGCAGCTTGGTGTCTTTACCTACCAAGATCGGGCGCAAGATATTGTCGATGAGGCCGATCACGAGCACACCGAACAGTGTCAGCACCACGCCTTGCGTGATCGCGCCTGTGACCAGGAAGTACACCGCTACCGGCGCCCAGATCAACGCGGCGCCCACAGCGGGGAGCAACGATAGGAGGGTCATGACTACACCCCACAGCAGAGCGCCCTGGATGCCCAGCACCCAGAACATCAAGCCGCCCAGCGTGCCCTGAGTGATGGCCACGACGATGTTGCCTTTGACCGTCGCACGAATCACCGTGGCGAATTTGCGGATGAAATGCTGCTTGTGTTCCTCGCTGAGCGGAATCAGCTGTTTGCTATGGCGGGCCAGCTGGGCGCCGTCGCGCAACAGAAAGAACAGCACATACAGCATGACGCCCAGCCCGATCAGCAACTGGGCCGTATTCTGCCCAAGGCTGACGGCTTGCGTCGCCACGAAGCGCCCACCGGCCACGGCGCCCTGAGTCAGGCGTTCCTGAATACCCATCAGGTCGCCGATCCCGAAGAAACTGAGGATGTTGTGCACGGCGGGCGGCATAGCGTTAGCCACCTGCGTAAAGTACACGCCCAGATTGAACTCGCCGGACGCCAACCGTTTATAAGCGGTGGCGATCTCTTGAATCAGCGCCACACTGATGAGGATCATGGGGATAATCACGATCAGCAGCACGATCAGCAGCGTGCACGTGGCGGCAAGATTGCTACGCCCGCGGAAACGGTTCTGCAGCCGTCGTTGCACGGGGTGGAACAGCACTGCCAGGGCTGTCGCCCAGAACAGGGCCGCGTAATAGGGCAGCAGGATCCAGATGAAGCCGACGGTGACGAGGGTCAGCATCACCATAAAGCTGCGGAAGTACAGGCTCGAATTATTCATCAACCGGTATCCATGAGGTGAACCGCTATGCCCGGAAGGCTACAGCGTGTCCGGCGGTGCCGGGATTCGAAATTCTATGCGAAAGCCCGGCCCTGCGCTCAGAAATACAGTTTTTACTCGCTGAGGAGTTCTGCCAGCGGATGCAGATCTTCGATATGCTCAGCCACGACTTTGATCACGACGACCACCGGTACGCAGATCAACATGCCCCATACGCCCCACAGCCAGCCGCCAAACAACAGCGCCACGAACACGGCCATGGTGTTCATCTTTGCGATTCGGCCGGTCATCCAGGTGGCGACCAGGGTGCCTACCACAGACGCAATGACCAAGTTCAGCCCCACCACCAGCGCCATCATGGTAAACGACTCGAACTGAAGGAAGGCGGCGGCACCAGTGCCCACCGCGGTAAGTAAGGTTCCAAAGTAAGGAATCAGGTGCAGCACGGCGGCGGCGATGGCCCAGGCGCCCGGGTTGTCGAGCCCCACTGCATAGAAGGCGCCCCAACTGGCCAGGCCTAGAGCAATGTTCGTGACGAGCAGCATGAACATGTATTTCTGTATCGATGCGTTGATGTTGTCGAGAATCTGAACCGTGATCTTCTTCTGCGAGAGCGACGGCCCGGCGAGCTTGACCAACTTACGCTTGAATGTATTGCCCGACGCCAGGCCGAAGAAAACGATAAACAAGGCCACGGCCAGTTGCGCGGCTACTGCGGCCGCCGTCACCGAACCCGCCAGAAGCCATTCAGACAGATCGAAGGCCGGCTTCGGTGGCGGAGGCGGTGGGGCGGCGGCCGTTGCACCGTTCTGCTCGTCCGCCGTCTTCCCGCCCGTAGGCAACGCTTCTTTAAGTGACTCTGCTGCGGCATGCAGTTTTTCGTACATGCCGGCCTCGCCGTCGTCCAGACGTGCTAATGCCGTGCGGATCTTCCAGGTGGCCACCGGTAGCTCGTCGATGACACTCCGAGCTTCGAGATACAGCGTGTTGGCCAAAAGCGCCCCGGACCCGATAAGGGCCAGCGTAACCAGGCCGGCACCGACCACGCGAGGGATCCGCATGCGCTCCATCCCCACGACAACCGGGCTCAAGGTATAGGAAACGAGTATGCCCAGCAAAACGGGAATCAGAAAATCTGCCGCCCAATGCAGAAAGTAGAGCAGCGCCACGATGGCGATCAGCTTCGGCGCCCATGAAGATGGAGGCGCAGACGGCACGACCGCAGCGGGCAGCACCGGAGTGGCCTGCTCGTCTGTGGTTTCAGAAGGGAGGGGCGGCTCGGGCCCGGTTCCCGTGTCCTCGGGGTGATCGAGGGTGTGACCCGTGTTCAACGGAGCGTCGGGCCCGTGCCATGGTTGCGCAGGTATTTTGTTCATTTTATGTAGGGGCGACAGGGCCGTTACGGCGAGGCGCCCCCATGAGGGTTATGGTGCGCCACCCCGGTTGAGCAATTCTCGTGCCCCTGTGTGCCTGCGTCAACGTAGGCTGAGCAATGTACCACCCGCCGCGGCTGATTTGACACCCGCTCACCAAACTTGCTATAAATCGTCCTTCGTTTTGCAGCCAGCCGGCCTCTCTGAGGCGCCGACGCAGTGAAACGATGTAGTAGGAGGGTCGACTTGCACAGTATTTTTGAATCGTGCTATATTCTTCCTTCTTCAGTTCCCCGATAGCTCAGTCGGTAGAGCGACGGACTGTTAATCCGCAGGTCACAGGTTCGAGCCCTGTTCGGGGAGCCACAGAATACCGAAAGAAATCAAGCCCTTACAGTTGAAATGCTGTAAGGGCTTTTTCTCGTCTCAGAAATCAAGCTGCTTTTCAGTAATACCCAAAGCGGCAGCGATCTTTTGGCGGCTCGATCTGCGTAAACGATCGCTGTTTTCTTGCTGCGCATACGCGGACTGGGTGACACCGAGTCTTCCAGCGACTACGGCCTGGGTCAAACCGAGGTACTCGCGCCATGCTTTGAGCGGGGTAGCGCCGTCTACGGTGCGGCTGATCACGTCGTGAGGGACCAACCCACGATCCTGGGCGCGCTCTGCCACATAGTCTTCGTAGGGAATCACAACGAAGGCAGGCTTTCCGGCGGGGTCGTTAATGATCTGAATGTTAGTAGGTGCGTTCATCGCGTTTCCTTACGTCCTGGATTTCGACGATTCGAATGCCGCCATCCCAATCGAACAGCACCCTGTGGTTGCCGACTCGCAAGCGGTATCCGTATTGGTGGTTTCTCAACGCTTTTACGTTCTGGCAATCGGGCATCGCGGCGAGGGCGCCCACACCGTCACGAATCGCGACCTGGTGCTGACGGGCGAGCTTACGCAGTTGTTTAGCTGCCTTCGGGGTCCAGTGGATCGTGTTGATCATTTTATTATAAGTTATATATTAGTTTTCGGCACGTGTAATTAGTATGTCGGGCCTAGGCTAGCCGATACAGGCGTAACCCTCCCACAATCCCGTAGGGCTAAGACTGTGATAACTAAAAACGCTTCAAAGACCCGTCTGATTCGCTCAGGATGGTGATTGTGCGCGACATGTGGCTCACGGGTTTTGATGCGCCGTGCGTGCATACCATGTACATCGACAAGCCCATGAACGGCCATAACCTGATGCAGGCCATCGCTCGCGTGAACCGCGTGTTCCGCGACAAGCAG
>CAZPYF010000218.1:0-3931 GCA_964590015.1 uncultured Burkholderiaceae bacterium | reverse complement strand
GCCTGCTTCCCGAACACGTTCGCATATTGGGGCGGACGCGAGACTGGCTGCGCTATAACGTTCCGAACAACTTCATACGTCGGGATTCGCGCGGCCACTACAAAGGTCAGAAACAGATCTGGTTTCTGTTACGCATGATGGGTCGTGATTCCGACGTCAGCTTGCGCGCATCGAACTCGCCCGAGTTCGACGCTTGGCGCTGGAGCCAATATTGGGTGCCGCTGGATGCCGTCATCGAGTTCAAGCGCGAAGTATATTCGCAGGCGTTGAATGAGCTGGCCGGTATCTTGTTCCGCCGCGGGCGCGAGAATCGCTATTTGCGTCAGCGCGTGCACGGCTGCAAGAAGCCCGGCGTAACGGAAAGTCGCCCAGATGCGCATACTGCTGGTTGAAGACGAACATGAAATGGCGGCCTGGCTGCAGCGAGCGCTCGCTCAAAGTGGCTTCATGCCAGAGCATGCCAAAGATGCGCATACCGCTGAAACCATGTTAATGGCGGGCGGCTACGATGCCGTCGTCATGGATCTGCAGTTGCCCGACAAACATGGGCTTATCTTGTTGCGCGAACTGCGCAATCGGGGCGACATCACGCCGGTACTCATACTCACTGCGCAAGGCGCCCTACATGATCGTGTGCGCGGGCTGAATCTTGGCGCCGACGACTTTCTGTCGAAGCCCTTTGCCCTGGAAGAACTCGAAGCCCGCCTTGCGGCACTGGTACGTCGCAGCAAGGGGCGGCCGGCGCGCCGCCTGCAGTGCGGCCCGCTGGCCTACGACACTGAAAGCAAGGCGTTTGCGCTCGATGGCGCGATTCTGCATCTGACCCCCCGCGAACATGCCGCGCTTGCGGCACTCATCGCTCGCGCCCGTACGCCTGTAGAGAAACACCAGCTATTCCTGCAGGTGTTCGATCAAGACAGCGATACGAGCCCCGACGCCATCGAAGTCGTGCTGCACCGGCTGCGCAAGAAGCTTCAAGGTAGCGACATCCACATCACCACGGTGCGCGGCCTGGGGTACATGCTCGAAAGCACGGCACCGGAAGACTGAACCATGGCCGCCTCGCGACCCCGCCGGAGCATGCGCTTCTGGCTGCTTGTTCTGCTGATTCCGGGGGTCGTGTTCCTACTGGTGATTGATGGGCGCAACGACTATCGGGCGCTCGATCTCCTCATTCAAGACGTATACGACGACGCGCTGCTCGAGCCGGCCAAGGTGCTTGAGAACAGCATCGACTTCGATGCCGACGGCAAGCTTGTCATTGAACCGCCTTTCTATGTGCAGGTGATGCTCGAGTCGCGCGCCGGCAACCGGAAGTACTTCCGGGTAGAAGAGATTGTGCCTCCGCACTCTTCGATGGCCGGTTTGGAAACGCGCGAGCTCACGGGGCAGACATTGATGGGCATGCCGGGGTTGCCGCGGCCAACGCACCTTCCCGAAACCGAAGGCATGCCGGTGTTCTACAACGCCATGTACCGTAACGACGAAGTACGGCTCACGGCGGTGTGGCGCGATTTCCATTACGCGGGGCTGCGGCGCCAGGTTCTGGTGCTGGTAGGCGAAAGCGTCGACCAGCGCCTGCAGACGCGCCAGGAAATGTGGCGCGACAGCCTCTTTCGCGATATCCGCATGGTGATCCTCGCTGTGCTGCTGGTGTGGATTGCGGTGCAATGGACTCTCTGGCCGCTCAGCGATCTGCGCCGCGAGATCCGTTCGCGCGAAGTCGATGACCTCATGCCCCTTGATCAGGAATCCGTACCGAAAGAGATCGTGCCGTTGGTCACGGCCATCAATCACCATATTGATCTTTCACGTGAAGTGCTGACCCGCCAAGCGCGCTTCCTGGCCGATGCGTCGCATCAGTTGCGCACCCCGCTGGCCATCATGCGCACTCAAGCTCAGTATGCCCGGCGCGAGCAGGATGTCACCCGCATGCGCGAGACGCTTGACGCCATCATTTATCAGCTCGGGCGTACCTCGCGGCTCACCGAACAGCTGTTGTCGCTGGCTCACGCCAGCCGGAATGATCCCGCACCGCACATGCCTGTCGACCTGTCGGCGTTGGCACGGGAAGTCGTGTTGCTCTACCTGCCTCTGGCGCGCGAGAAGCAGCAAGACTTGGGATGGGTGGATGAAGGTGCGGAGCCCGGGGGCGAGGCCGGCCCGGTGTGGGTCTTTGGAAGCGATGCGGAACTGCACGAATCGATTGCGAACCTGATCCACAATGCCATCAATCACGCTGGCGTCGGCTGCACCATCACCGTGGCGGCCGGAAGCGACGGCACGGAAGCTTGGGTGAGCGTAAGTGATAACGGAGTCGGGCTTGATCCGTCTTTACGTGCCAGTGTCTTTAGCCGCTTTGATCGCGGCACGCACGATAAGAAAACCACCGGGGGTGGTGGTTCGGGTTTGGGCTTGGCGATTGCGCTGGCTTACGCGCACCGTAATCGCGGCACCATATTGCTCAAGGATGGCGACCCGCGCCCCGATGGCGGGGTAGGGCTATGCGCCATCCTCAAGCTCCCGGCCCAACCGCCGCTGCAGGTGGCCGGAGCATAATGCCAGCTTAAGCCTTGGTGAGACGCTGAATCAGGCTTGAGGTGTCCCAGCGGTTGCCGCCCATTTGTTGCACGTCGGCGTAGAACTGATCCACTAGCGCTGTCACCGGAACGCGAGCGCCGTTGCGCTTGGCTTCGTCGAGTACTAAGCCCAGATCTTTGCGCATCCAATCAACGGCAAAGCCGAAATCGAAGCGGCCTTCGATCATTGTGCCGCCGCGGTTCTCCATCTGCCAGCTTTGCGCGGCACCCTTGTCGATCACATTGAGCACCTTGTTCATATCGAGGCCGGCGGCCTTGCCAAACGCAATGCCTTCCGACAACGCCTGAACCAGCCCGGCGATGCAGATCTGATTCACCATCTTGCTCAGTTGCCCCGAGCCTGATTCCCCGAGCAATGTCACGGCCTGCGCGAAATTCAGAGCGAGCGGCCGCATGGTGTCGAAGTGTTCTTGAGTACCCCCGCACATGACGGTGAGCTTGCCGTTCTGCGCACCCGCTTGCCCGCCCGAAACGGGGGCGTCGACGAAGCCTACGCCTTTCTCTTTGGCGATAGCGAACAGTTCGCGGGCCACTTGAGCCGATGCAGTGGTGTGATCGACGAACAGGGTGCCGGCCGACATGCCCGCCAGCGCACCGTCTTCGCCCAGCACAACACTGCGCAAATCGTCGTCGTTGCCGACGCAGCAGAATACGACTTGAGCCCCGCTTACCGCCTCACGTGGTGTGGGTGCGGACTTGCCACCAAACTCCGCCTTCCAGGCCTCGGCCTTCTGAGCGCTACGGTTGTATACGGTGACGTCGTGGCCGGCTTTGGCCAGATGCCCCGCCATGGGAAAACCCATGACGCCCAAACCCAGAAAAGCCACACGTTGTGGCGCTTGGGATTCGTAATCGCGGGCGTTGATGGAAGCCATAGGGAAGTCTCCTGTGTAGTAGTTCAGTTGTTATAAGCGGATCGCCAAAAAGAGTACCGCATTTCGCTGCAAAGCGAATCGGGCGCCGTATAGGCGCCCGATTCATACTTTAGGCCACACTTTCAAGGTGGTGACGGCCTCTTTACTCTTCGACGAAGGCTTCTTCGCGCTTCTTCCTGATAGATGGCAATGCCACAAGAACGATGAGCAGAGCAGCCATTACCAGCAGCGACATTGACAGGGGCCGTGTGACGAAGGTCGTGTAATCGCCACGCGCCAGCAACAGCGCCCGACGGAAGTTTTCCTCCATCATGGGCCCAAGCACCAGGCCCAGCAGCAACGGCGCCCCCTCACATTTCAGTTTAGCCCACACGTAACCGATGGCGCCGAACGCGGCGGTTACCCATATGTCGAACACGTTGTAGTTCAACGAGTAGACCCCGATCGTGCAGAAGA
>CAZPYF010000217.1:0-3954 GCA_964590015.1 uncultured Burkholderiaceae bacterium | reverse complement strand
CAGTGCTTGGGCATGAGCCGATGGCGCTCGAGACATTGCCCGAGCTGCCCGGATATATTTTGCTGGGTGACGCCCAATTTCTCGTTCCTATAAATGATGATCGGGCCGGCATGACGGTGAAGGTACCGTTGAATGAGGGCCGTGACCTGAACGAGATCGCATTCCTGCCGCCGGACGGCGGGGCCATGCGAATTGGTAGTGGGCTCTACCAACAGGTTTGTGGTGCGAACGGAGAGACTCGAACTCTCACACCTTGCGGCGCCGGAACCTAAATCCGGTGCGTCTACCAATTCCGCCACGTTCGCACTGTAAAAAGCTAAGCCATCCAGTTTAGCGCACGGCACACTGCGCCTGCAAGCGGCGATAATAGGGAATCTGTATTCGATATTGAAAGGTACGGTGAACCAGTGAAACGTGATCTGCATCCCTTGTTCGACAACGACGTGCGCGGCATTGTCTTTGACCTTGACGGCACGCTCATCGATAGCGCCGCCGATATCATCGCCGCCATGCGGCTGACGTTCGCCGAAGCCGGCTTCGGCGCCGTGCCGCGTGACTACTTCCCCGATAATCTGCACGGCACGACCGAAGGCATCATGCGCTCAATTGCGAGTGACATGGGTTGGGAAGCGCCCGACGACTTGAGCGCACTTCGCAACGCTTATGTCGCCCACCAGTTGTCGATGACTGAGCGCAGCGTCGGGCTCTACGAAGGCGTTATGCCGGTATTGCGGGCGTGCCGGGAAGCCGGCCTTGTGCTTGGGATTTGCACCAACAAGAGCCACGCCGGCGCGCTGGCGGCTACCGCCTATGTCGGCATTCAAGAGCAATTTGACTTCATTACCGGCGCCGATAGCTGGGCGCAAAGCAAACCATCGCCCTTACCGCTGCTGGAAACGATGCGCATGTTAGGCGTATCGCCGCAAGAAACACTGTACTTCGGCGACACGTCGGTTGACGCCGAATGCGCGCAAGCGGCAGGCGTGCGTTTTGTGCTGTACGAATCCGGGTACGGTGACCAGGCGCTGGCCGACTATCCGCGACATTTCGCCTTTCGCCACTGGGACGAACTGTCGGCGGGCAGTGAAGCCATGGCGCTGCAAGACGAAACCAGTTGAGAAGACCGGCTGAGGTAACCGGCTGAAGGCAATACGGCGCTTTTCTGTAAAATATTCGGTTCGTTCGCTAAAGCACGAACTCAATGAACCCCAGACTCGACACACTCCAACCCTATCCGTTCGAGAAACTGCGCCGTCTGCTCGCCCAAGCCGCCCCTAGCGGCGACCAAGCTCGCATCGACCTTTCAATCGGCGAACCGCGGCACCCCACCCCTAAGTTCGTCATCGACGCCATGAGCCAGGCCATGTCCGGCCTGGCAACGTACCCGCCCACCAAAGGCCCCGCTGAACTGCGCGAAGCCATCTCGTCGTGGATCGCGCGTCGCTACGGTATCGCGACGCCCGACCCCGAGACTCAGGTACTTCCTGTGCAAGGCTCGCGCGAAGCATTGTTCGCCTTTGCGCAGACGGTGATAGACCCCACCGGCGACGACGTGGTGATCTGCCCAAACCCGTTCTACCAAATATACGAAGGCGCCGCAGTGCTGGCCGGCGCGCAACCCTGGTATCTGAACGCCGACCCACAGCACGGCCACGGTTACGACTGGAGTGCAATTCCCGCCGACGTACTGGCTCGCACGAAACTGATGTATGTGTGTTCGCCGGGGAATCCATCGGGCCATGTACTGGGGCTTGACGACTGGCGCCGGCTTTTTGCCTTGTCGGATCAATATGGCTTCGTGATTGCCGCCGACGAGTGCTATTCCGAAATTTACGTCGATGAGACGCATCCGCCGGTAGGTTCGCTGCAAGCGGCCATGCACGAGGGCCGCAGCGGCTTCCCTCGCCTGGTGTCGTTCTCGAGCTTGTCGAAGCGCTCGAGCCTGCCGGGTTTGCGCTCGGGCTTTGTAGCCGGCGACGCGGCCGTGCTTGAACGATTCCTTCTGTACCGGACCTACCATGGCAGCGCCATGAGCCGCGTGGTGGCACACGCCAGCATCAGCGCCTGGAGCGACGAAGCGCACGTTAAGGAAAACCGCAGGCTTTATCGAGAAAAGTTCGAAGCGGTGCGGCCAATCCTATCGCCCGCCTTGGGGGTTGAACAGCCTCAAGGCGGCTTCTTTTTATGGGCCTCCACCCCGTACGACGATACCGAGTTCGTTAGCGATCTCTATATCGCTACGGGCGTTACCACGCTGCCAGGCAGCTTTCTGGCCCGAGACGCCCACGGCGTCAATCCAGGCCGCAACCGCATCCGCATCGCGCTGGTGGCGACTCAGCAAGACTGCGTCGAGGCGGCTCGACGCATCGCAGAATTCTGTACCGCAACCCGGACCTCTCAATGACTGCTGAACTCGAAACGACCATCGAACGTGCCTGGGGCAATCGCAACGCCCTCACCCCCGAAGCCGCACCCGCCGATATCCGCGACGCAGTCGAAAAAGTGATCCACTACCTCGACACCGGGCGTCTTCGTGTTGCCGAAAAGCTGGATGGCGCTTGGCGAGTGAATCAATGGGTCAAGAAGGCGGTGCTGCTATCGTTCCGCCTGCAAGCGAACCGAGTACTGGAATCCGGCGATCTACGCTTCTACGACAAGGTGCCGGGCAAGTTCGATCAGTACGACGCTCACGACTTCGCCCAGGCGGGTTTTCGGGTCGTGCCGGCCGCCACAGCCCGGCGCGGCGCCTTCATTGACCGCGACGTGGTGCTCATGCCCTCATTCGTGAACATAGGCGCTTACGTGGGCGAAGGCACCATGGTCGACACTTGGGCCACTGTGGGCTCGTGCGCCCAAATCGGTCGCAACGTGCACTTGTCGGGTGGCGTGGGCATCGGTGGTGTACTGGAACCACTGCAAGCCAACCCCACCATTATTGAAGACAATTGCTTCATCGGCGCGCGCTCGGAGGTCGTGGAAGGCGTTATCGTTGAAGAGAATTCGGTGTTGGCAATGGGCGTATTTCTGTCGCAAAGCACCCGTATCTATGACCGCAGCACAGGCGAAACGCTTTACGGCCGAGTGCCGGCCGGTTCTGTGGTGGTACCGGGTTCACTACCGGCTGCCGACGGCTCCCACAGCCTGAACTGCGCGATTATCGTGAAGCGCGTCGACGCGCAGACCCGCTCCAAGACGAGCATCAACGACTTGCTGAGAACCTGATGACACGCGTATTAGAACTCGCCCGCGGCCTTATCGAGCGCCCTTCCGTCACCCCCGCCGATGCCGGCTGCCAACAGATGCTGGCCGGCCGCCTTGAGGCCGCCGGCTTCCAGTGCGAGTCGCTCGTTTTCGAAGACGTCACCAACCTGTGGGCCCGGCGCGGAACCGAGGGCCCGCTACTGATATTCGCCGGCCATACCGACGTGGTGCCCACCGGGCCTCGTGAACGTTGGGATAGCGACCCCTTCGTACCTGAAGTGCGCGACGGGCTGCTTTACGGCCGGGGCGCCGCCGACATGAAAAGCTCCATCGCGGCCTTCGTGGTTGCAGTGGAGGAGTTTGTGGCCGACCGCCCGCAGCACGCCGGTTCAATCGGCCTGCTCATCACCTCCGACGAAGAGGGCCCGGCCATCCACGGAACGGTGCGAGTCTGTCAGGCCCTGCTCGAGCGCAACGAGCGGCCCGATTTCTGCGTGGTGGGTGAACCCACCTCGGTAGCCGCGCTGGGCGACACCGTCAAGAACGGGCGGCGTGGATCGCTCTCGGGCCGGCTCACCGTCGTGGGCAAGCAAGGCCATGTCGCTTATCCCCACTTGGCCCGCAACCCGATTCACCTGCTTGCCCCTGCGTTGACACGGCTCACCACCGAACAGTGGGATAGCGGCAATGAGCATTTCCCGCCCACAACCTTCCAGGTATCGAACATGCAATCCGGCACCGGCGCCGGGAATG
>CAZPYF010000216.1:0-4053 GCA_964590015.1 uncultured Burkholderiaceae bacterium | reverse complement strand
CGCCTTGGAATTCGTATAGATAGCTAAGGTACTGAAGCGCGGCGCTGGTCGAAGCAATGGGATCGCGGCGCATATCGCGCCACCAATCTTGTTCAAGCTTGTAATGCCGCCCGGTGCTTGGAATGAACTGCCACAAGCCCGACGCCTGCGAGCGAGACAACGCCGTGGGGTTGTAGGCGCTTTCAACGAAGGGCAGCAAGGCCAGTTCAGTGGGCAGGTTGCGGCGATCGAGCTCGTCGACGATGTGATACAGATACTTGCTCGCCCGCTGACTCATGATGTGAATCGATTCGGGGCGCGCGGCGTAGTATTGGGTCCAGTGTTCAACCAGTTCGGTATCGAGGTTGGGCACCCCAAAGCCGCGACGTATGCGGTCCCACATATCGCGGGGCGGATGGGTCAGGTCGATGGTGCGAGACGTTTCGGCTGCCGAATAGGTGTGGCGCGAATTCTGGGCATGCCGATCAGATTGCGTAGCGCAACCTGTAAGGACCACCAGGATCGACAGAAGAAATAACCGCAAACAGTTCATCGGAGCTTCATTAAAAAGTGTTCTTCCATTCACGCAGCTGAGCAAATACATCGACTTCCGAACCAAGCCGGCGGCCGGCATGTTGCGCGGCACGTTCGGCCACCGCGGTAACGGCAGTTCGCAGGAAAGGGTTGGAAGCCTGTTCAAGCGCCAACGTAGACGGCAGCGTGGGCTGGCCTTTTTCACGCAATGCCGTGGCGGTATTCCAGCGTTCCTGCAATGTTGCATTGCCGGGCTCAACCTGCAACGCCCAGCGTAGGTTCGACAACGTATACTCGTGAGCACAGCATACGAGCGTGTCGTCGGGCAAGGATGCAAGCTTGCTTAACGAGGCCAGCATCTGCTCGGGCGACCCTTCAAACAACCGCCCACAGCCCGCAGCAAAGAGCGTGTCGCCGCAGAACAGTACGGGGGCACTACCTTGCGGCCGGCCGTGATAGGCAATGTGCCCGGCAGTATGGCCGGGTACGTCGAGTACCGTCAGGGTCAAGCCAAAATCGCGCAATTGTACCGTATCGCCTTCCGAGAGGCGGTGATGGCACACGGGAAGACGTTCGGTTGCGGGGCCATACACCGGCGCACCGGTACGTTCGTGCAGGGCGGCGGCGCCACCGACATGATCGCCATGATGGTGAGTCAGTAAAATGGCCTGAACACTCAGGCCGTGCTGGTCGAGATAACGCTCAACGACGTCGTGTTCGCCCGGGTCGACGATAATGACGCTTCTGCCTTGGCGCAGCAGCCAAATATAGTTGTCGGTGAGAGCGGGTAGGGGAATGAGCTGGCTGGTTACCATGGAAAAAGGGGCGTGAACGGGTGGAACAACCGTTGATTCTGGAGCTGGAGGAGTGGTTGAGCACACCGCAGGGCCGTTATGTGGCGGCCTGGGAAACGGCTCAATTCAATGGCATGGTCGCCAATGCATTCGGCTATCATGCCATACAAATCGGCTTGCCGCATTGGGATTTGCTCCAAGCTAACCGCATACCGTTTAAGGCGGCCGCCTCGATCACCGAGGCGCCCCTGACCCCTCACACGCTCATCGTGGCCGAGCCCGAGAACCTTCCGTTCGACTCGCAGAGCATTGACCTCCTCATTCTTCCTCATGGGTTAGAGTGCGCCCCTAACCCGCACCAGGTATTGCGCGAGATCGAGCGTGTTCTGGTGCCGGAAGGCCGCGTCGTGATCTCTGGATTTAATCCTTGGAGTCTGTGGGGCGCGCGCGAGCGTCTGCCTGGGCTGGACCCGCTTGTGCCCGTGCCGGCGCCGTTGCAGGTGTCGCTGCCGCGACTCAAAGACTGGTTCAAGCTTCTTTCGTTTGAGCTCGACCGTGGCCGTTTCGGCTGTTACGCGGTGCCGAGCTTCACCGATGCGTGGCTGGCCCGTTGGTCTTTCATGGAAAAAGCCGGCGACCGCTGGTGGCCCATCTGCGGGGCCGTTTATGTGGTATCGGCGGTGAAGCGGGTGGCCGGTCCGCGACTGGTCGGGCCGGCATGGAAGAAATCTCGCAAGACGGTTCGCCGCGCAGCGGTGGCCACGGGCCGCCAGTTCAACAAGAGCTCCGGAGAAACGCCGAAATGAGTGGCAAGGTAGTGGAAATCTGGACCGACGGGGCCTGCAAGGGCAACCCCGGCCCAGGCGGCTGGGGTGCCTTGTTGCGACAAGGGCGCCACGAGAAAGAGCTGCACGGCGGCGTGCCGGGAACCACCAACAATCGCATGGAACTTACTGCCGTCATTGAGGCTCTTAAAGCATTGAAGCGCCCGTGCGAGGTCGTGGTTCATACCGATTCCCAGTACGTTCAAAAAGGCATGCGCGAATGGCTCCCGAACTGGAAGCGTCGAGGCTGGCGTACCGCCGACAAAAAGCCGGTTCGTAACGCTGATCTTTGGCAAGAGCTTGATGCACTCGTGGCGTTGCATGAGGTCGAATGGCGGTGGGTACGCGGCCATGCCGGTGATCCCGGTAACGAACGCGCTGATGCGTTGGCCAACCAAGGCGTGGCGTCGCTTTTGAAGCACACTGAAGCAAGTGTGTAAACACAGGTTACGCACTGCCTGCCTTCGGTGCTACAGTCATTGACCACCACGAATTGAAGTGACGTTTCACGCATGAAGTCTTCCAAGGCGGCATTATTCTTAATACTGGTGCTGGGCGCCGGTCTCGGTGCCTGGGGTACGCATTGGTGGCTGCAACGAGAGCGCGGCCCCAACGCCGTAGCCGCGTCGGCGCCGGCGGAAAAGCCCGAAGTGGCAACCAGCTCGCGAGTCAAAGTCGAAGTGCAGCCGGTTGAGCGTGTACGGCTCGAGCGCGCCGTGTCGGCCGTGGGTACTTTACGATCACATGATTCCGTCATGTTGCGGCCTGAGGTTAGCGGGCGCATTGCTGAAATCAATTTTGCCGAAGGTGGCAAAGTCGAGAAGGGTCAGGTATTGGTGCGCCTCGACGACAGCGTCGCACGCGCGAAACTGCAACAGGCGCGTGCCAACGTCAAGCTGGCAAGCAGCCAGCATCGCCGTTCGGTCGAGCTCACCAAACAGGGTTTCGTTAGCCGACAGGCCCGCGACGAAGCCGCCAGCAACCTCGCCGTGCACCAAGCTGCCGTGGCCCTGGCTGAGGCGGAGCTCGAGAAAACCGCGATTGAGGCACCGTTCGACGGCTTGGCGGGTTTGCGTACGGTTTCGGTAGGCGACTACGTGGGGCCGGGAACCGATCTCGTGCCCATTGAAGCTATTGACCCACTGAACGTCGACTTTCGTATTCCCGAACAGTTTCTCAGTGCCGTTGCCGTGGGGGCCCGTCTTGAAGTCACGTTCGACGCCATCGCCGGACTGGAGCGCGAAGGCAGTGTCGGAGCCATTAGCCCGCTGATCGACGTGGGCGGGCGGTCGCTCTTATTGCGCGCGAACGTGCCGAATCCCGACGCCGTATTGCGTCCGGGCTTGTTTGCGCGGGTTCGCCTGGAGCTCTCCGAAGCCATGGGCCTCGTCGTGCCCGAAAGTGCGCTCACCCCTTCCGGCGATGCCCAATATGTCTACCGAGTGGAAGACGGTGTGGTGAAACGAGTGATGGTACAAGTGGGCCAGCGTCTGGGTGCACATGTCGAGATCGTGTCCGGGCTGAATGAGGGCGATCAAGTAATCGTTGCCGGGCTGCAGAAAGTGCGCGACGGCACTGAAGTTGAAATCGTGTCATCGCCGGCTCATGCCGCATCCACCGCTTCCGGGGCCTGAGGCACCGATCTTATAAAGTGAGGCCGCGATGCAGCTGCCACAGATATGCATACGACGCCCCGTCTTCGCCACGGTGCTGTCGCTCATTATCATCCTCATTGGGCTGATTTCGTACGACCGGCTTACGGTGCGCGAGTACCCGGCCATCGATGAACCCGTGGTGTCGGTGCGCACTGAATACAAGGGCGCCTCGCCCGAAGTCATTGAGTCGCAGGTCACAAAGCCGCTGGAAGACCAGCTGTCGGGTATCGAAGGCGTCGACGTCATGACGTCGCGCAGCCGCAGCGA
>CAZPYF010000215.1:1790-4075 GCA_964590015.1 uncultured Burkholderiaceae bacterium | reverse complement strand
GAAGTGGTGACGCTTGATCGTGCCGGCGAAACCTTTACCAATGGTGGTACCGGTGACGTCGACCTTCTGACCTGCTTCGAACACGCTTTCGATGGCCACAACAGAACCGGCCGTGAGTTCGGCGGCTTGTGCGGGATCGAGGCGGAATTCTTTCAGGATGCTGCCGGCTTCTGTACCGGCTTTGGCAAAGTGCCCTGCGGCGGGTTTCGTAACGCGTGAAGCGCGACGTGTACCGTAGGTAACTTGCACGGCCGCGTAGCCATCAACTTCTGGCGACTTGACCTGTGTGATGCGGTTGTTCGACACGTCTAGCACGGTCACGGGGATAGATTCACCATCTTCCGTGAAAATGCGAGTCATGCCGACCTTACGCCCCACGAGCCCCAGCCGATGAGCGGCGGGCGTAGGTGTCGAGTTCGACATTGTTTTCTCCATTCCCGACTACGATTGGTCGGGGCTAATAGGCTTCAATTTTTTCGCCCTAAAAACAAAAGGGGCGAAGCCCGTTAATGTACCATGGCCAAGCGCATCTACGCAAGGCAGGGTTTGCAAGTAGCACACAGTGTTGCGTCGGAGATTTGCCTACCCGATGCGGCGCACCACAAAGCGTTCCACGTACTCGTTCGCCGGTCGCTCGCGGATGTCGGCTGGACTGCCCACCTGTTCGACTTTGCCGTCGCGAAGAATCACGATGTGGTCGCCGATGCGCAAGGCTTCTTCGATATCGTGGGTCACGAAGACGATCGTTTTCCGCAAGCGCTGCTGCAACGCCAGCAACTGGTCTTGCATGTCGTAGCGAATCAGAGGGTCGAGCGCCGAAAATGCCTCGTCCATCAACAGCACTTCGGCGTCGATGGCCAGCGCCCGCGCGAGCCCCACTCGCTGTCGCATGCCGCCCGACAACTCGTCGGGGTAGCGTGTTTCATAGTCGGAAAGCCCCACCCGGTCGAGCCAACTGCGTGCGGTAGCACGGGCCTGCGCACGAGATTCGCCCCGAACACTGAGGCCGAAGGCCACATTGTCGAGAACATTGATGTGAGGCAACAGGCCAAAGCCTTGAAAGACCATGCTGATGCGATGTCGTCGCAACTCACGTAGCTGCGGCATGCTGAGGCGCAGGATATCTTCACCGTCGACCAGGATCTGGCCGGACGAGGGGTCGATCAGACGGTTTAGATGCCGCACGAGCGTTGATTTCCCGGAGCCCGATAAGCCCATCACACAGGTAATACGCCCCGTGGGAAAGTCGATGTCCACCCCGGCGAGCCCCACGTTGGCGCCGGTCTCGGCCTGCACCTCGGCCTTGTCACGCCCGGCCTTGAGCATCTTGACGGCGTCGGCTTCACGTCGCCCGAACACCTTGTAGACATCCCTGACCTGAATCTTGACGTCACTAACCGGTTCGCGGGGTGAGGCGATGCGCTGCGGTTCCTGCGGCGATGCTTCGTTCATAACCGATCCTCTTGCATGGCGCGCTTCAGGCGGCGCGGCCGCCCGTAGGCCTGTGTGATGCGATCGATGACAATCGCGAGAATCACAATCGCCACACCCGCTTGCAAGCCGCGCCCGACATCCAAGGTCTGGATGCCGGCCAATACGTCTTCACCGAGCCCCCGGGCTCCGATCATCGACGCCACCACAACCATCGCCAGCGCCATCATGGTGGTCTGGTTCACGCCCGCCATGATGCTGGGCCGTGCCAAGGGCAACGACACCCGGGTGAGCATCTGCCACCGCGTGACACCAAACGACTGTGCGGCTTCCTTTACGTTGAAGTCGACCTGACGCAGACCCAGAACCGTAAGGCGAATGAGCGGCGGCACTGCATAGACAATGGTGGCGAAGAGCGCCGGCACCTTGCCCAGCCCGAACAACATGAGCACCGGGATCAGATACACAAAGCTCGGCATGGTTTGCATCACGTCAAGCACCGGCGTGACGATCTTGCGCAGCCACCGGTTGCCCGCCGCCAGGATGCCGACCGGCACGCCGATAAGAATCGAGAACACGGTAGAGACCAGCACGAGCGCGAAGGTTTGCATGAGTTTGTCCCATAACCCTACTGCACCGATGAGATACAAGCCCACCACATAAGCCACCGAGGCCACGATGCTGCGCGTGGCATGCCAAGAAAGCGCGCCCACCGCGAGGAGAAACAGCCACGCCGGAATCGTCTGCATCGTGTGTTCCACCGGCAACAGTACACGGGTCAGCATCCAATCGCTGGCCCGACGGAACGCCGCCCCGTAGGTCTGCACCGTTTTCATCAGGCGTGTATTGACGTA
>CAZPYF010000215.1:0-1690 GCA_964590015.1 uncultured Burkholderiaceae bacterium | reverse complement strand
AAGCGCCGCTCTCGCAGCCGCCTCGGCCGGTAGCCAGCCTTGCCACGCTTCAGGATGTTCACGCAGGAAGCGTTGCGCCATCGCTTCGCCTGACATCCGCGTTTCCGTCATTTCAAGAATCATGCGGTTCAGCAAGGCGGGTTCGAACTGAAGCGTATCCAGAAACTGAACAAGTTCCGGGTTGGCCTCGGCAAAGGGTGTAGATACGGCGACCCCAAGGCGAGCGAGCAGGAAGTCAGACGGACACAACTCGCCTTCGCCGCTCACGATGGCATCCCAGCAACTTTGCACGAAAGGCCCGAGCTCCACCTTGTGAAAGCGATGCTTCGCCATGAGCCCGGCGGGCTGCCAATAGTAGAAGAGTATGGGTTCGCCGCGTTCGTAGGCCGCGCTGATGGCCGCATCCAATGCCGCGCCGGTACCCGCTCTAAAATTGTTGTAATGGGCATCCAAGCCATGCAACTGCAACAAGCGCGAGTTCGTTTTCTCGCACACCCAACCCGACGGGCAGTTCAGAAAGCGACCCTTCTCGGGCACCTCGGGGTCTCGGAACAGCTCTTTGTACTGAGGAAGATCGCGCCATGTCTTGAGGTCGGGCGCCATGGGGGCAATACCGCGATCCGGGTCGCCTTGCACGACGTAATCGGGCACATACCAGCCCTGCTCGGCCCCGCCCTTCAGCGTGTCGCCCACCACACGAACGCGGTCGGCAGCGATGGCATCTTCGATGATGGGCGAGCGGCCTGTCCAGATCTCGGAGATGATCTGCAGATCATTCTGGGCCAGTGCAGATTCTGTCGCGGCAGGCGTGCCGGGCACGATGTCGGTGCGGCACCCATAGGCCGCCTGCAATAGCTCGTTGATGACATGCATGGTGAAGCTTGCGCTTTCCCATGTCTGGTCGGCCAATGCAACGACCTCGCCCTGATTACACGTTGCCGGGGTAGCGGTGGAATCCGCGTCGGGGCTGCCGGCTTGCGCGTGGGCCGGTGCATAAGTGCCGAGAAGCACCTGAAGAATGAAGGCCAGGAACCATCCATAACAAAGACGATTAGCATGCGCGGGATGTGCCTGCGTGGCCATGAGTGGTCTCCCCCGTATTTCCTACAGCGGTTACTGTACTACGAAGCGCCGGCTGCTTTTGCACGACAGCATGCAAAAACGCCATGCGGCGAGGCATGGCGTTTTTGGTACGACGGTACTGGCGGGTGCTTACTGCAGCGCAATTTCTACGTCGACACCGGCCGGCAGGTCGAGGCGCATCAGTGCGTCGACGGTCTTGTCGGTAGGATCAACGATATCCATGAGACGCTGGTGCGTACGCATTTCAAACTGGTCGCGCGAGGTCTTGTTGACGTGCGGCGAGCGCAGAATGTCGTAGCGACGAATCCGCGTGGGCAGGGGAACCGGGCCACGCACAACGGCGCCCGTGCGCTTGGCGGTTTCCACGATTTCAGCGGCCGACTGGTCGATGAGCTTGTAGTCGAACGCTTTCAGGCGGATGCGGATTTTCTGGTTTTTCATGGGTATTCCTAAAGAACGAAGAAACCGGGGCGGGGGCCGCCCCGGTAGGGCGTAATCAATTACGCAATGATGCTGGCAACCACGCCGGCGCCGACGGTACGGCCGCCTTCACGGATGGCGAAGCGCAGGCCTTCTTCCATGGCGATGGGGGCGATCAGAGTCACTT
>CAZPYF010000214.1:0-4078 GCA_964590015.1 uncultured Burkholderiaceae bacterium | reverse complement strand
AAATCGCCCATGTAGAAAGCCGCAATGCCTACGTCAAGAGCGGTGAGGACCTACACCGCGTGCGAATCGGCCCGTACCCGACCCGAACCGCAGCCGTGAACGCCGCCGTACGCATCCAAGAAGCCACCGGCATGCAGCCGACCCTGGCGCAGCGCTAAGCGCGTAACCGCCCCGCACGCACAAGCCGGCTCAGCTCACTCATTAGCGCCCTTCGTGCGCTCCAGCGCCAGGGCATAAAGGGTGTCGCGCGGAACGCCGCTCACCTTCGCGGCCACCTTTACCGCGTCGCGCAGCGTTACGGTTTCCAGCAGTACATCCAGCAGCTCCGACGTAGCGGGGTCGAGCTCGTCAGTGTCTGCTATCGGCGCTTCATGCACGATCAGCACGAACTCCCCCTGGCGATGGTGTGCATCGTCGGCAAGCCATGCTGCGGCCTCGCCCAGCGGCAGTGTCTCGATCTGCTCGAAGCGCTTGGTTAGTTCGCGAGCAAACGTAAGACGTCGCTCCGGGCCGCATATGGCCAGAAGATCATCCACCATGGCCTGCACGCGATGCGGCGATTCGAACATGACGATCGGCGCGGCCACACTGCACCATTCCTGCAGCCACTTCTTACGTGCCCCTGCCTTGTGCGGCGGGAAACCGGCAAAGACGAAGGCCGGGTTTTCGTCGGAGGTGACGCCGGCCGCCATGAGCGCCGTGATCACCGCACTGGCGCCCGGCACCGGCACGACGGGCATACCAGCCTCGCGCACGGCCCGCACAATGCGTGCTCCCGGGTCACTGACGGCCGGGGCGCCTGCATCGGAAATCAACGCCACGCTTTCGCCGGCTTGCAGGCGACCCAGTATGGCTTGCGCCGCCGCCGCTTCGTTATGCCGGTGCGCGGCCATCATGGGGGTGGCGATGCCCCAGGCATCGAGCAGCTGGCGGCTGGTGCGCGTGTCTTCGGCCGCG
Organism: uncultured Burkholderiaceae bacterium; assembly: GCA_964590015.1. GTDB lineage: Bacteria > Pseudomonadota > Gammaproteobacteria > Burkholderiales > Burkholderiaceae_B > Yanghanlia. The sequence goes on along the minus strand of CAZPYF010000214.1, from coordinate 3,121 downwards.
ATAACGTCGCAGCGGCTCAACGCCTGCCAGGCGCGTAAGCCGAGGTCGCCCAAGTTGCCAATGGGGGTCGCCACGACATAGAGTGCCGGTGCGGGCCAATGCTGCGCCGCCACGCGTTCGGCGAGACGTTTCCATGCCTCGGGGGCTTCCGTGATGGGCGTGCTGTCATTCATACTGAATATCCTTGCGGCAATGCGGCAATGAAACTATGGCGCCTTCCCCCACCCAACATACCGGCCACCACACCGAGCATCTCGTTGCCCACTGGCTCGAACAGCAGGGCTTGTGCGTGGTGGAGCGCAATCTTCAGTGCCGCGCCGGCGAAATCGATTTAGTCGCGCTCGACGGCCCAGTGTTGGTGTTCGTTGAGGTGCGGCACCGCCGTTCCTCAAGCCATGGCGGGGCCGCCGCCAGTGTAAACCGCAGCAAGCAGCGGCGCCTGCTACGGGCGGCGCGCTATTTCCTGCCACGGCTGGCGCTGCAGCACTGTGGCGGCCGCCTGCCCGCCTGCCGCTTCGACGTTGTCTGCATGCAGAATGGCGATTTGCAATGGATTCGTCATGCCTTCACCGAATGAAGCGCCGTTCGTTAAAGTGAAAAGTGAGATAATCGGCGCTATGGACATGACCGCACATCTGGCGTCGCACTTCGACGACGCCGTCGATACCTTCAAGGCCAGCGCCCGCGAGCTCACCGAACCGCTGGCGGTAGCCGTTGAACTGCTTTTCGGCGCCCTGGCTAATAACTGCAAGATTCTGGCTTGCGGCAATGGCGGCAGCGCCGCCGACGCGCAGCATTTCATTGCCGAACTCGTGGGCCGGTTCGAGCGCGACCGCTTGCCGTTGGCCGGCATTGCGCTGAACACCGACACGTCGATTCTCACGGCGGTGGGCAACGATTACGGTTTCAACGCCATATTCGAGCGCCAGGTGAATGCGCTGGGCCAGCCCGGCGATGTTCTGGTGGCCATTTCCACCAGTGGCAATTCACCCAACGTGGTGAAGGCCATCGAAGCCGCTCACGACCGCGAAATGGCGGTTATCGCGCTCACGGGCAAGGGCGGCGGGGAAATCGCCGGCTTGCTCACCGACACCGACATCCATCTCTGCGTCCCGCACGAACGCACCATGCGTATTCAGGAAGTGCATATCTTGCTGCTGCACGCCTTGTGCGACGGCATCGACGCCCTGCTACTTGGAGACACGCTTTAATGTCCGCCAGATTCTCATCCCGCATGTATTTCGCCGCGTTCTCGCTGGCCGCCCTTACCGCGTTGTCGGGCTGCGCCCCGTTGCTGGTGGGCGGCACCGCCGCCACCACGGCCCTCGTGGCCACCGATCGGCGCACGGCCGGCGAACAGGTTGAAGATAAGGCCATCGAATTGAAGGTGGCCAGTGAAATGCGCGGCATCTTCGCCGAAACGCAGGGCGTGCGCATCAACGCGCATTCCTATGGCGGCGAAGTACTGCTGCTGGGCGACGTGCCCTCTGAACAAGCCAAGCAGCAAGCCGGCGCTGCGGCAAGAAAGGTCGACAAGGTGCAGCGGGTGGTGAACGAGCTGCGCGTGGGCGAGGTTACGCCGGCCAGCGTGCGAACCAACGACGGCTGGATCACTTCCAAAGTGCGCTCGACGCTCATCAATACCAAGGAAGTGCCGTCGCTCACCATCAATGTCACCACCGAACGCGGCATCGTATATTTGCAGGGCCGGGTCACCAACGATGAAGGCCAGCGGGCAGCCATCGCGGCCTCGACTGTCTCGGGCGTGAACAAGGTAGTAAAATTGTTCCAGATCGTCTCGCCTGAAAGCGTGCGGCAGGCCTCCTCGCCCAACACGCCCGCCCCGATCGAACAACCCTCAGCCGAACCAAACAATACCGGCGCCTCGTTTGAATCCGATGGCGTCGAAGCCATGCCTGTGCAATGAAGAAACTCCTGCTTGCCATCGTTGTTGTCGTCGCCATCTCGGCAGTCGCCGTATGGCAGCTGCCCAGTGCAGCCAAAACAGCGCCCGATGTCACCTTCACCACCATTACGGGTGAACAAGTCACCACACAAGACCTTCGTGGCAAAGTGGTGTTGGTGAAGTTCTGGGCCACCAGCTGCGTCACGTGCGTGGCGCAAATGCCCGACAACATCAATCTGTACAACACGCTTAAAGATCGCGGCTACGACACCATTGCCGTAGCCATGCAGTACGATCCCCCCAACTACGTCAAGAACTTCACCGAATCGCGCGAACTGCCCTTCAAGGTAGTCGTCGACGCAACGGGCGACCTCGCCCAGGCGTTCGGCGACGTAAAGCTCACGCCCACGGCGTTCCTGATCGACAAAGAGGGCAATATCATCCGCCGCTATCTGGGCAATTACGACAAGGATTCCTTCCTGGCCACTGTAGAAAAGGCATTGGGCTAAACACCGACATGACCGAACCGATCGATACTCAATACACCGCCACCGTCAAGGCCGACGTCCTTTCCGAGGCACTGCCTTACATTCGGCGCTTCCACGGCAGAACTGTCGTGATCAAGTACGGCGGCAACGCCATGACCGAAGAGCATCTGCAGCGCAGCTTCGCCCACGACGTGGTGCTGCTGAAGCTGGTGGGCATCAATCCTGTCGTGGTGCATGGCGGCGGCCCGCAAATCAACGCGGCCTTGAAGCGCATCGGCAAGGAAGGCACGTTCGTGCAAGGAATGCGCGTGACCGACGCCGAAACCATGGAAGTGGTGGAATGGGTGTTGGGCGGCCAGGTGCAGCAAGACATCGTCATGATGATCAACGAGGCCGGCGGCAAAGCTGTAGGCCTCACCGGTAAAGACGGCTGCCTGATTCAGGCCCGCAAGAAGCTCATGGACGACCCTGAGCGCCCGGGTGAAACGCTCGACATCGGCTTTGTGGGCGACATCACGCTCATCGAGCCGGCCGTCGTGAAAGCATTGCAAGACGATCAGTTCATTCCGGTGATCTCGTCTATTGGCTACAACGAAGAAGACGGCCAGGCCTACAACATCAACGCCGATGTGGTGGCCGGTAAGATGGCCGAGGTGTTGGGCGCCGAGAAGCTGGTCATGCTCACGAACACCCCAGGCGTACTCGACAAAGACGGCAACCTGCTGCG
>CAZPYF010000213.1:0-4151 GCA_964590015.1 uncultured Burkholderiaceae bacterium | reverse complement strand
GGCTGCCCCAGCCGTTGTTCGATCACTGGTTTCCACGGCACCAAGCTGAACCCCAGTCCATCATCAAGCATGGCGTAACGCCCACTGGCCAGCATGACATTGCGCCGATAGACACCCGCCATGCGCTGGCCGTCCGTCACGGGTCGATGTTCCAATCCGGTTTCGGCAGCGATGTCTTTGGCGGCCTGGGCCAGTTCCCGATTGCGTAGCGTTGCCAGCAGATTACGGGCGAGAATGACGCGATGCCCGCGCTTCTCGGCCAACCCCTGTTCAATCAGAAAGTCGGCACGCTGCCGCATGGTTTGCTTGGCCTCACTACCGAAGCCAACTGCGCCCAACCCCTTGCCGCCACCGATCAGTTGTTGATCGAGCCAAGTGACACCGATCACGCGGGTCTGCCGTTCGATGGGCAGGTGGGTTTTCAGTTCCACGCTCACACCGCCCAGGCGTTGCGCATCATACCGGCGGCCACGCTCAGGCAAGTCGCTGGGCACTTTCCAAAGCCCTTCGGACACGCGCTCCACGATGCCCTCGCGGCGCAAGGCCTCCAGGCGACGGACGTGCGAGGCAATAACTTCCTGCGGGTCGCGCCCCGGCTTGGCCCGGCCTTGCTCAATCGCTAGATGATGGTCGGTGCGGTACAGACCATCGCTCGCCAGCCTCACAATATTGCGGTCTGCGGCACGTTCTTCGGCGGAACCTTTCACTTCCACCACCGAGCCAGTGGGATAGTTCGCCGGTTCGTCGCGGGCATTGAGCGTAACGTAATGGGCCTTGCCGTCCACGCCGTCGATCACCAGATACCCCCGGTCGCGCAGCTCGTCGGCCAACCCCTTGGCGGCGACGCGCCCGAGAATGGTGCGGCCATCCTCGCCCGGCTCGAACACGGCCAGTTCTCGTGCCTCGCCGCTCATGGCTCGCTGCATGGTGCGGATGATGTCGCCACGCTCACCCAGGGCGCGCAAGGTCTTCTCGGCATCGGCATGGATGGCCCAGGTGCCAGATTGCAATTCCTCAGCCAGCCCCATGCGCTGCAAGCGTTGCAGGCGACCGATCAGCAACAGGCGCTGGCGTTGCAGTCTGGGTTCGTTGAAGCGTTCGATATGTACCCGGCCATCGTCGCCAACTTCCCGTTGCAGGGTGCGATCCAGGCCCGTCCATCGCTCCTGATCCACCTCGCGCTGCATGGTCTGCTGGATCTCCAGTTCGGTGCGCGGCCCCAGCCATTCGGTTGCCAGCTCAGAAGCACGATGACGGAAGCCCTGGGCGATGTAGTCGCCCGCGATGATGAGGTCTTGTCCGGTATCGTCGCGCCCACGCACGATGACGTGCGTATGCGGGTTGTCGGTATTCCAGTGATCGACCGCCACCCAATCCAGCCGTGTCCCGAGGTCAGCTTCCATACGGCCCATGAGGTGCCGGGTATAGGTGCGCAGGTCATCCAGTTCGGCCCCATCCTCGGGCGAGACGATGAAGCGGAAATGGTGACGGTCGTCGGCGCAACGCTCCTTGAAGGCATCAAGGTCGGCTTCATCCACCTGCGACCCATAAGCCCGGCCCGGTTCACCGTCGCGGCCCGTGCCGTCGCGTTCAACGTAACGCAGATGTCGGGACAAGGATTGCGGACTGGCCTGGCGCTGGTTGACCAGCAAGGTCTTGATGGTGACGCGCCGCGAGAATGGCGTAAGCGACGCCCCCGCAAAGCGCGCCGCCGTGTGGCCGCGCCCCAGCCGTGAACCGGGACGTTGACCCGCTCGCTGGCCTTTGCTTTTGGTCAGCGCGGGCCGTCGCACTGCCGACTTGCCGCCTGCTTTGCCGACCTGCTTGAGTATCTTGGAAACGAAGCCCTGACCCCGATCCTTCGGGGCGCTGGGGCGCATGCGAAAGTCATCATCGCGGCGGTCGGTCATGACACTCCTTTCAGAAAGCTGTGGCGTGTCCCATCGTGCGAAGCACGCGGACAGGCTTGCATTGGCGCGGGCCACGCGCCCCAAGCGGCACAGCGGCGAAGCCGCGTCGTGCCGCGCCACCCCCATGTGCAGACGGGCTTTCGACGCGGGCAGGTGCCGCGTCCTTTTGTCTTGCCTTCCGCCTTTGCCTGTCGCTTTCGCTCCCGGCGTCGGCGGCTCGACGGCGCTGCGACACCCGCAACCCGCCCACCGACGAACGCGGCGATGGCCGTAGGCCAGGCGCGTTCAAGGCAAGACGCCTGCACGTTGGACGGCTGCACCAAAGGCCGCGGGAAGCGCGGTTCCTGACACGCGGAATCAACCTCTACAGTGCACGCGCCGCGACACGCCGACAACCACGATGAAGACACGCCTGATAGCACGATGCCATGCACGGCGACGAGCAAGAAATTGGTGCGCATCATGGACGAACCTCGGGCCAGATTAGGCGCGCGATGCCGATCACGGCAGCAGCGCTCACCGGGCCAAAGTACCGGCTGTCGAAAGACGCCGGGTTGCTCACGCTCAACAGGAACAGTTCACCCTCGGCCAGCGATCGGCACGGTTGCCAGAATGGTAATGGCCGGCCCAGCCGGTCAGCAGAGAGGACGGCGGCCACCGGCACGCCGTCGATGCGCACCTGGCCCTGCACGATACAGACGTGTTGTGGCGCGACCGCGCCCACACGTTTGAGCAGCGGTATGTGGGCCGGCAGGTAGCCGCGCTGGGCGGCGAGCACTGCCGCGTCAGCAGGCAGTCGGGTAAGAATAATGCTCCCCACCGGCAGGGAATGAGGCCGACGATGGAACGGTTCGATGCGATACCAGCCGACCGAAACGCTGTCGGAGGGGTTGTAGACCAGGCGCGGTAGCGGCTGCACAACGGGTGTCCAGGCCAGCGCAGCCAGGCCGATGACGGACAGTGCAGCCAGCGCAAGGCGAGCGCACAGGCATGAACGCGGACGGGCTGTGTTTCCCGCCGCATGGGCAGACGATGGAACTCTGTTCATCGCAGTTCCCTTCCAGCCAGCCAGGCCGCATGCCGTTCCGTGCTGTATTCGGGCAACGGCAAGCGCGCCGCGAGCCGGTTGCCCAGCGTGCGCCAGTACGCGGGCGAGACGGCAGCGGGTGCAATGCCCAGCGCTTCGATGGCGTCGATACGTTGCAGCACCGCCTGCACTGCCTGCTTGCCCTCGGCCTTCAAGAGCAGCCGTGCCCCAGGCTGCACGCCGGGGAGGCGCTGCACCGTGTCCAGTGGCGTGCAAGCCTGCATCACCATGAGCTGCCAGCGGGTCGTGCCGTAGTCATTGGCTTGCCAGAGTATGCGGCAGAACATCGCGCCGGGCAGGAACACCGCGCAGCGCCGCCAATGGTCGAGCGTCACGGTGCGCGCCGGTTCGCCAAAGCGCAGATAGAGTTTCAAACGGGTTTCGATATAGGCAAGCGACACGCGGGTCAGCGAAACGCTGGCCGCGTGGCCGGCAAGCGTCACAAACGACGCCTGAGCCCTGGCCGCAAGGCTGGGCGCGGTAGGCGATGGGGAGACGTTCATGGCGTGTCCTTCAATGGAAACTCCCGCTCCAGAATGCCGCGCAGCAGATCGGCCACGGTCACGCCTTGCGTGAAGGCCGACACCTTGATGCGTGCGCGCAGCGCCGGGGTAATGTCCAGGGTCAGGCGAGCGGTGTAGAGATCACCTTTGTTGAGCGCCCCAGCATCGCTCTGGCGTATCCATGCTTCGGCCTGGGGATTCGCCGGCGGACGCGCCCCGATGCCGACGCGCTTGGCCGTGCGTTTACTGTGTAGCGGCTTGGCGGTCATGTCGGCCACCCCAGCAGCTCATCTACCAGGGCGGTGATTTCCCGTGCGGCAGCGCTCTCGGGTGCCGACTCCCGGGCAAGGCGACCGGCGGCCACGCTATCGGCAAAGACGATCCGTTGCCGAACCTCGGCGCGTAGCGCCGGGAGCGATTGCTCGGCCAGCGACTGCCGGGCTTCACGCCCGATGACGGTGGTGCTCACCCGCCGGTTGATGACAAAGGCCGCACGCAGTGCAGGCCGGAATACCTGCGCCTCACGGATAAGCGCCACCATTTCGGTGCTGGCCCACACGTCATAGGGGCTGGGCTGCACCGGAATCAGCACAACTTCGGCTGCCAGCAGCGCGGAGCGCGCCAAGGCGGCGATCCTGGGCGGCCCGTCGA
>CAZPYF010000212.1:0-4172 GCA_964590015.1 uncultured Burkholderiaceae bacterium | reverse complement strand
TCGCGCGACGGCGATAACGCGGCGGCGATGCGGTACACCGAGGCGCGACTGACCCCCTTCGCCCGGGTGCTGCTCGACGAACTCGACGAAGGTACGGTCGATTTTCTGCCGAACTACGACGGCAGTCAGAAGGAACCGGCGTTGTTGCCGGCACGCTTGCCGGTGGTCCTGCTAAATGGGGCATCGGGCATTGCAGTGGGCATGGCCACCGAAATTCCCTCGCATAACCTGCGCGAAATCGCGGCGGCATGCGTAGCCCTGATTCGTAACCCACGCTTGAGCGACGACGAGCTGCACACCCTGGTTCCGGGCCCCGATTTTTCCGGAGGCGGGCAGATCATTTCCTCACATGCCGAGATCGCCTCTATTTATCAGAGTGGGCGTGGCTCCTTGAAGGCGCGCGCTCGCTGGCACTTCGAAGAGCTCGCGCGAGGCCAATGGCAGATGGTGGTTACCGAGCTGCCCCCGGGTACCTCGACGCAGCGCGTGCTTGAGGAAATCGAAGAACGCACTAACCCGAAGGTGCGGGCAGGCAAGAAGTCGCTTTCGACGGAACAGCAGCAGACCAAGGCATTGATGCTGAGTTTGCTTGACGCCGTGCGCGATGAATCGGGCAAGGAGGCCGCGGTTCGGCTGGTGTTCGAACCCAAGAGCAGCCGAATTGCACGCGACGATCTAGTCACTGCCTTGCTGGCGCAAACCAGCATGGAGTCGAGCGTGCCGATGAACCTGGTGTGCATCGCGCGCGACGGCCGACCCGGTCAGGCCACACTGCGGGGGATGTTGACAGAGTGGCTGTCGTTCCGCGCAGACACCATGACGCGTCGTACGCAGCACCGCCTCGACAAGGTGACCGACCGCATCCATGTGCTGGAAGGTCGCATGGTGGTGTACCTCAATGTCGACGAGGTGATTCAGACCATTCGCGAATCGGATGAGCCGCGCGCCGCGCTCATGCAGCGCTTCAACCTTACTGAACGCCAGGCAGACGACATTCTGGAAATGCGCTTGCGGCAATTGGCACGGTTGGAAGGCATCCGCATCGAGCAGGAACTGGAGCGCCAGCGCGAGGAGCAGCAGAAGTTGCAGGAGCTGCTCGACAATCCGAATGCGTTCAAACGCTTGATGATCAAGGAAATCGAGGCCGATGCGAAGGCCTTCGGCGACGACCGACGCACCCTCATCGAACCGGCCGAGCGTGCCGTGTTGGAAACGCGGGTCGTTGAAGAGCCCGTGACCATCGTTATTTCGCAGAAAGGATGGCTGCGCTCGCGACAGGGCCACGGCCATGATGCCAGCCAGTTTTCGTTCAAGGCCGGAGACAGCCTCTACGATGCCATCGAATGTCTCAGCACCCACGAGCTGGTGGCGTTCTCAGATACAGGCCGAGCGTATACAGTGGCCGTTGCGAACCTGCCGTCGGCGCGCGGAGACGGGCAACCGGTGACCTCCATGGTCGATATCGAGCCGGGGTCCCGTATCGTGCATGTGGTGGCGGGTCCGCCCGAAGACCGATATGTCATCGCGGCGGCGAGCGGCCATGGCTTTATCGCGACTCACGGCGACCTCACTACGCGACAGCGTGCCGGCAAGCAGTTCTTCTCGATAGAGAAGGGCGACACGTGGATGAAGCCGCTGCGGCTGCAGCCCGACGACACTCACCTTGCCATGCTGGCAAAGAGCGGGCGCTTTCTTGTGGTACCGCTCGCCGAGCTCAAGACCATGTCGTCAGGCCGGGGCACACAGCTTATAGGGCTGGATGCCGGCGACACGCTGAAGCAATGGATGGCGGTTGGATCGGAGGGTTTGCTGGCGCGGGGCATCTACCGCAATCGCCAGACTGACGTCGAGCTCGACCTCGAAGCCTTGCAAGACTATGTGGGTAAGCGGGCACGCAAAGGCCGTGCGCTGTCGCTCAAAGTGCGCGAGCCGAAGCTCATGCGGCGTTCGTCATAAAATGACTTAATCTCAATCAATCTACCGGATCGACAAGCGATATGAGTTTCAAGGTCACCGTACTGCCCAGCCAACATGAATTTACCGTGGAAGATGGGCAGTCCGTGCTCGATGCAGCGTTGGCCGCCGGCATCGTTCTTCCTTACAGTTGCCGCAACGGGGCGTGCTCGACCTGCAAGGGGCGGGTTGCGGAGGGCGACTATGTGGCCGGCCCCGGCGCCGCACAAATCATTCCAGAGGAAGAGCGTGAGCAGGGCTATACCTTGTTTTGCCAGGCCATACCGCTCAGCGACCTCACCATCGAGGCGCAGGAAGTGCGTATGGCCAGCGACATCCAGATCCGCAAGATGCCGTCACGCGTGATGAGCATGGAGTCGCTCGCCCACGATGTCATGAAGCTCACGCTGCAACTGCCGACCTCTGAGCCATTTCGCTACAACCCGGGTCAATACCTCGACTTCATCCTGAAAGACGGGCGCCACAGAAGTTATTCCATGGCCACGCCCCCGGTCGAGTCCAATCTCGTGGAACTGCATATTCGCCACACGCCCGGCGGTGCCTTCACCGACCACGTGTTCGGCACCGGGGCCACTCAGATGAAGGTGCGCGAAATTCTGCGGGTCGAGGCGCCTCTGGGTTCCTTCTTCCTGCGCGATAGCGCGAAGCCTGCGGTGTTCCTGGCGAGTGGCACCGGTTTCGCGCCCATCAAGGCGATGATTGAGCACATGATTGCCACCGGCTTTGATCGGCCGGTGCATCTGTATTGGGGCGGGCGCCGCCCGGCTGACCTTTACATGGATGCGCTGGCGCGTGAGTGGGCCGCCACGCTGCCCGCCTTCAATTACGTGCCGGTGTTGTCGGAAGCCGAACCCGCTGATGCATGGGAGGGCCGTACCGGCTTCGTACACCGGGCCGTCATGGAAGACCTTCCAAATCTCTCGAACTATCAGGTGTACGCGTGCGGTGCGCCGATCATGGTCGATAGCGCGCGTCGCGACTTCACGGAAACCTGCGGCCTGCCTGAAGAAGAGTTCTTTGCCGACGCGTTCACCACGGCGGCAGACGCCGCCTGAGCGACCCTGAGCAATGGGTTCCTCCAGCGAGTGGCATACGGCAGCGGAGTGAAATCATGAGAATCGCAGTACTGGGCAGCGGCATCATCGGCGTTTCCACGGCATGGTGGCTCAACCAGGCTGGGCACGATGTGGTGGTGGTCGACCGCCAGCAGCAGGCCGGCATGGAAACCAGTCGAGCGAACGGCGGCCAGATTTCGGTGTCGTATGCCGAACCCTGGGCGAATCCGCAGGCGCCCGGAAAGCTCTTCAAGTGGTTGTTGCGGGCTGACGCACCGCTGGTGTTCCGGCTGCAACCGGATCTGCGGCAATGGGCATGGGGCTTGAGCTTTCTTCGTGAATGCACGCCCGCACGGGTGGAACGGAATGTGCGCGCGCTCGTGGCCATGGCGCAGTACAGCCGTCGAACGCTCCAAGAGATGCGGCGCGAGCTGGGTATCGAATACGACCAACAAGAGCGCGGCATTCTGAACTTCTACCGCAACATGCGGGAGTTCGAGCATTCCCAGCAGATGGCGGAGGTCATGCGCGATCATGGCGTCGACCGCCGTATTGTTAGCGCCGATGAAGTCGTGGCGATCGAGCCGGCGCTGGCCGGTGCACGACACACCATCGTGGGAGGCGACTATACGCCGGAAGACGAGTCGGGCGATGCCTTTCTGTTTACCCAAGAGCTGGCACGCATGGCCAGCCAGGCTGGTGTCGAATTCAGGTACGGAACCCAGCTCAGCCGCTTGGTTGCGGCCGGTGGCAGTATTCATGGGGCCGAGTTGATTGGGCCCGACGGTCAATACGAATTGCTGCGTGCCGACGCGTATGTCGCGGCGCTAGGCTCGCATACACCGGCGTTCGTCAGGCCGCTGGGCGTGGCGTGCCCGGTGTACCCGGCAAAGGGGTATTCGGCGACGTTCCGCATTGTTGACCCCGACGCAGCGCCAGTTGTGAGTCTTACCGACAGTGAACACAAGGTGGTGTACAGTCGTCTGGGTAACCGCCTGCGCATGGCTGGAACGGCGGAATTGGGAAGCTCGACACGTGCGCTGAGTACGGCACGTTGTGAGCAGATGTCGCGGCTCGCAAGGGAGCTGTTCCCAAGCGCCCTTGATTTTTATACTGTACGTCATTGGTCGGGGTTGCGACCGT
>CAZPYF010000211.1:0-4175 GCA_964590015.1 uncultured Burkholderiaceae bacterium | reverse complement strand
CCATGGACTATAGAAAAAGCCTCAACCTGCCTGAATCCCCCTTCCCCATGCGCGGAAACCTGGCCAAACGCGAACCCGGCTGGGTCGCCGAATGGGAAGAAAAGCGAATCTACGCAGCCATCAGGGAAGCCAGCCAGGGAAGGCCCAAGTTCATTCTGCACGACGGCCCGCCCTATGCGAACGGCAGTATCCATATTGGGCACGCCGTCAACAAGATTCTGAAAGACATCATCGTCAAGAGCCGCAACATGTCCGGCTTCGATGCGGTCTATGTGCCGGGCTGGGACTGCCACGGCATGCCGATCGAGATTCAAATCGAGAAGAAATACGGCAAGAATCTGCCGGTGGCCGAGGTACAGGCTAAGGCACGCGCCTATGCACACGAACAGATCGACAACCAGCGCCGCGAGTTCAAGAGGCTGGGTGTGCTGGGCGACTGGGAACGCCCCTACCTCACCATGAACTTCAGCAACGAAGCCGACGAGCTGCGGGCGCTGTCGCGCATCATGCAGAAGGGCTACGTATTCCGTGGCTTGAAGCCAGTGAACTGGTGTTTCGACTGCGGCTCCGCGCTTGCCGAAGCGGAAGTGGAATACGCCGACCGTAACGACCCGTCGATCTACGTCGCCTTTCCGTTTGTCGACCCGGCCGCCGTGGCCGCCGCCTTCGGGCGCACCGACGCCGAGAACGGCGCCATCGTGATCTGGACCACCACACCCTGGACCATTCCCGCCAACCAGGCATTGAACGTACACCCCGAGTTCGAGTACGCCCTGGTGCGTCTGAACGAAGCGCGCAGCAGCGGCTCGCTGCTGCTCTTGGCCAAAGACCGCGTCGAAGCCTGCCTTGAGGAATGGGGTCTGGAAGGCGATGTCATCGCCACCACCACCGGCGACAAACTCGCCAATCTCGAATTCCACCATCCGCTTCACGCCGTGCACGAAGGCTACCGTCGCGTATCGCCTATCTACCTGGGCGACTACGTCACACTCGACTCGGGTACCGGTGTCGTGCACTCGGCACCCGCCTATGGTGTGGAAGACTTTGTGTCGTGCAAGACGCATGGCATGTCCGACGACGCCATCATCAACCCGGTTAAGGGCGACGGCCACTATGCCGACAGCCTGCCGCTCTTCGGCGGCCACACCATCTGGAAGGCCAACCCGCTCATCGTAGAGGCGCTGAGCGATGCAGGCTCGCTACTCAAGGTCGAGACGCTCAAGCACAGCTATATGCACTGCTGGCGCCACAAAACACCTGTCATCTATCGCGCCACGAGCCAATGGTTCGCGGGCATGGATCGCCAGCCGGCCGAAGGTGGCGAAACGCTGCGCGAGATGGCGTTGAAGGGCGTAGAGAATACGGCGTTCTACCCGGGTTGGGGCAAGGCACGCCTGCACGCAATGATCGCGAACCGCCCCGACTGGACCCTTTCGCGCCAACGTCAATGGGGCGTTCCGATGGCGTTCTTTGTGCACAAAGAAACCGGCGAACTGCACCCGCGCACACCCGAACTGATGGAAGCCGTGGCTCAGCGTATCGAGAAGGAAGGTATCGAAGCGTGGCAGTCGCTTGACCCGGCTGAATTGCTGGGTGCAGACGCCGAGCACTACGAGAAAAACCGCGACACGCTCGACGTCTGGTTCGACTCCGGCACCACACACGCCACGGTGCTGGGCGGGCGTGATGGCCAAGTGAAAGGGTCGCATGGCGACGACCTAGCCTGGCCGGCCGACCTGTATCTGGAAGGCTCCGACCAGCATCGCGGTTGGTTCCACTCTTCGCTGCTGACCGGCTGCATGCTTTATGGCCGCCCGCCCTACAAGGGCCTGCTCACCCACGGATTTGTGGTCGACGGCAAGGGCCGCAAGATGAGCAAATCGGTGGGCAACGTGGTGGCGCCGCAGAAGGTGTCCGACACGCTGGGCGCCGAGATCCTGCGCCTCTGGACCGCCTCGACTGACTATTCCGGAGAACTATCGATTTCCGACACGATTCTCGAACGGGTCGTGGAAGGTTATCGGCGCATTCGCAATACGCTCAAGTTCCTTCTGGGCAACGTAAGCGACTTCGATATTGCCACGCAGGCCGTGCCATTTGACCAGATGTTCGAAATCGACCGCTACGCCCTGGCGATGAGCGCGGCCATGCAGAAAGATATCGAAGCCTGGTATGAGCGCTACGAATTCCACCCCGCCATGTCGCGGCTGCAGGTGTTCTGTTCCGAAGACCTGGGGGCGTTCTATCTCGACATCCTGAAAGACCGCCTGTACACGACAGCGGCAGATAGCCTCGCACGCCGCTCGGCGCAAACGGCGCTCTGGCACATCACCAGCGGCCTACTGAAGCTGCTGGCCCCTGTGCTCTCGTTCACGGCGGAAGAGGCATGGAAGAATTTTCAGGCGAATGCTGAACAACCCACCATTTTCACCGAGACGTGGCACACGTATCCCGAAATGGGCGACGCGGCCGCGCTGGTGGAAAAGTGGTCGCGCTTGCGCGAGATTCGCGCTGAGGCGATGCGCCGTATCGAAGAGGTGCGGGCAACCGGCAAAGTAGGTTCGTCGCTAGCGGCGGAAGTGGACATCCACGCACACGGCACCGACCTTGAGCTGCTGCGCTCGCTGGGCGATGATCTGCGCTTCGTGCTGATCGTTTCGCGTGCCACCGTGCACGAAACAACCGGCGAGCTGCGCATCGAGGTGCACCCCAGCGATGCCGCCAAGTGCGAGCGCTGCTGGCATCACCGGCCGGAAGTCGGTACCGACACGCAGCATCCCACAATTTGCGGCCGCTGTACCGATAACCTCTTTGGCGACGGCGAAGCACGCGAACATGCCTGAACATACGCCCGGGCGGCGCATGATGGGCTGGCTGCTGATGGCAGGCGCGATCATCGTGCTCGACCAGCTCACCAAAATAGGCTTTGATAGCGCCCTGGTTTACGGGGAACGGCGCAACGTGCTGCCGTTCTTCGATTTCACGCTGCTGTACAACACCGGTGCCGCGTTCAGCTTTCTGGCCGATGGCGAGGGCTGGCAGCGATGGCTGTTCACTGGCATCGCACTCGTTGCCACCGTGATCATCGTGCGTCTGTTACGCAAGTATCCTAACGAACGTTTGTTGTGCGTGGCGCTTACCTGCATACTGGGCGGAGCGCTGGGTAACGGCATTGACCGCCTGCTGTACGGGCACGTAGTAGATTTCCTGCTCTTCTACTGGCACGATTGGTATTTCCCCGCGTTCAACGTAGCAGACATTGCGATCACGTGCGGCGCGATTTTGCTGCTCATCGATGAAATCCTGCGCTGGCGTCGAGAGCGACAGCGCGCCGAACCTTGAGTTGCCGTTATGCTCGAACTTGCCAATAAACGTATCGTCCTCGGTCTCACCGGCGGTATTGCCTGCTACAAGGTGGCGGAGTTCGTGCGCCGCGCCATCGAGCAAGGCGCGATTATCGACGTTGTGATGACCCAGGCGGCCACACAGTTCATCACGCCGGTTACCATGCAGGCGCTGTCAGGGCGCCTCGTGTATCTCGACCCCTGGGATGCCCGTGAGCCGAACAACATGGCGCACATCAACCTCACGCGCGGCGCCGACGCGATTCTCATCGCTCCGGCCAGCACCGATTTCATGGCCAAGCTGGCGCACGGCCTAGCCGACGACCTGCTTTCCACGCTATGTGTGGCACGAGGCAACTGCCCCTTGCTGGTCACGCCCGCCATGAACCGCGAAATGTGGCTCAATCCTGCCACCCAACGCAATGTCGCCCTGCTGCGTGGCGACGGCGTACATCTTCTGGGCCCCGCTGAAGGCGAGCAAGCCTGTGGCGAAACCGGCAGCGGACGCATGATCGAGCCCGATCAGATCCTGGCCGAGCTCATTGCCTTCTTCCAGCCCAAAGTACTGGCCGGGCGGCGTGTGTTGCTTACAGCGGGGCCGACTTCCGAGCGCATCGACCCGGTACGCGTCATCACTAATCGCAGTTCGGGCAAGACAGGCTATGCTCTGGCTCGCGCTGCGCGCGAAGCCGGCGCCGACGTCGTGCTGGTTAGCGGCCCGACCGCCCTGCCCACGCCCTATGGGGTCACGCAAGTGAAAGTTGAAAGCGCACGGCAAATGCGCGATGCCGTCATGCAACACGCCCACGAAAGCGATGTGTTCATTTCGGT
>CAZPYF010000210.1:0-4206 GCA_964590015.1 uncultured Burkholderiaceae bacterium | reverse complement strand
ATCGTAGGGGTTCTGCGGCGCGATCCAGGGAGCGAGAAGTGCACCGCTGAGGAACATCAATAGTAGCACCAGGGCGACCACCGAGAGTTTGCAACGGCAGAATTCGGCCACGAACATGCTCAGCCGTTCAATGCGGCTGCGGCGCAGCAGAAGCGAGGGCGTACTCATTTTCTGCCCCCCAGGCGCACCCGCGGATCAAGCAGCGTATAAATGATATCAACCATAAGATTGATAAGAACGAATAGACAGACGATCACCATGAGGTAGGCCAGGATCATGGGGCGATCGAGTACATCGATACTGTCGATGACCAGCTTGCCCATTCCCGGCCATGAATATATGGTTTCCGTGACCACTGAGAATGCGATGGTCGACCCCATATCGAGACCGATCACAGTCGTGATCGGAATCATGATGTTCTTCATGACGTGCACGCCCACCACGCGTCGCCCCGACAGCCCTTTGGCCCGTGCGAACTTGATGTAGTCGAGCCCCACCACTTCCTTTACGCCCGATACCGTCAGACGAAACACCAGCGAGATACTGGAGAGCGACAGGGTCAGTGCGGGCAGCAGCAAATGCCGCAGGCCGTCGAGAGTCAGGAAAGACCAATGGAAGCCCAGCACCTCGACCGTTTCGCCCCGCCCCTGGCTGGGGAGCCAACCCAGCCACACGGCAAACACCATGATGAAGACCAGGCCGATCCAGAATGTCGGCAGGCTGAATCCGACGATGCTGAGCGTCATGTAGGAACGCGCAAGCCGGGTATGAGGGAACAGGCCGGCATACACACCGAAGGGAATGCCGATGATACAAGACAACACCACCGACACCATTGCCAATTCGAGGGTGGCCGGCATCCGCTCGATAATGATGGCCAGCGGCGGGGCATTGTAAATGTAGCTTGTCCCGAGATTGCCGTTGGCCAGTTCCCCAAGGAACCGGAAGTACTGTTCCCATAGCGGACGATCGAGGCCCAGCGAGGCAATGACCCGCGCACGCTCAAGCTGGGTTGCCTCGGGCGAGACCAGCAGTTCCACGGGGTCGCCTATGACGCTGATCCCGAAGAAAATGATCAGCGTCATAACCATCACGACGATACACGCTTGGAACACCCGACTGAAAAGCCAGCCTAGCATATGCAACCTTTAACCCAGCATGATCTTGTTACCACAACAGCAAAGCGCCGCTGTACCGACTTGGCTGGCGGGATCTCTATTTACCCGCCGGCTTCACCTTCATGGCCTGGAACTTGTCGGCCCAGCCCGCATAACCGACGTCGAACTTGATGTCGTTCGTACCGGCGTAAATGGCATTCTGGGCATATAGCGGAATCAGATAGTGCTGTTCCATTGAATAGGCCATCGCCTCGCGCAACTGCTGTTCACGCGATTTGGGGTCCATGTTCTGGCCGGCGTCACCGATCAGCTTATCGAGCTTGGCGTCGGCAATACCCGCCCGATTCGACGCGCCCAGCCCCCTGTCTTTGTCATAGGAATGCATGAGCGGCGCCATGGTGCGATACGTATCGCCTTCCGAGGTCGACCATGCGAAAAGCCCTATGTCGCTCGGGTTGGCCAGCGGGGTCATGCGTGAAAAATAGACGTTGGGCGGCAATGCCTCAAGTTCAACCTTGAAGCCGGCCTGCGCGAGCATCTGGGCAACGCCCTGACAGATCTGCACGTCGTTCAGGTACCGGCCGCGCGGGCAATGGAACTGCACCGCCTGATCGTCTTTATAGCCGGCTTCGTCGAGCAGCTTGCGAGCCTGTGCGGGGTCGTACGCCGGCGTCTTGATGGATGCATCGTAGCCGACCATTCCCGGCGCGGCGATCTGCCCTTCAACCGTACCGAATCCGTCGAGAATCCGGTCTACGAGCGCCTGGCGGTTGATCGCCAGCGACAACGCTTGACGTATGCGCACATCGGCAAACTTCGATTCCCCACCCTGTGGCGGCTTGACGTTGGGAGCCAGGTGAGCCACCCGAAGCGTCGGGCCGGTAAACACCTGAACCTTGGCATTGCTCTTGAGGGTAGCGGCATCGTTGGGCGACAAACCTTCGATCACGTCGACCTCGCCTGCCAGCAATGCCGCCATACGCGCGGGCGCAGTGGGCATCAAGCGGAATTCAACCTGTTCCCAGTCGCCGGTGTCGCCCCAGTAATCGTTATTTCGCTTGAACACCAAACGTTCGCCGGGCGTATGGCTGACGAAGGTATACGGCCCCGTGCCGATTGCCGCTTTTCCAGAGTTGAAATCAGCGGTCGTGGAATTTTCAGCCGTTCGCTTCTGCACGATGGCGACACCAAACAACTGACGTGCCAGCAAAGGGTTCGGTCGTACGGTTTCGATCTCGATGGTGTGATCGTCGACCTTATGCACGCTCTTGATGCTGGCCACGTAACCTGTATACGGCGCCGGGTTATTAGGCAGCTCGCCCACGCGCTCAAACGAGTAGATCACATCGTCTGCCGTGAACGGGGTGCCGTCGTGAAACTTGACGCCTTCGCGTAATTTGAAGCGCCAGCGCGTATCGTTCAGGATTTCCCATGACTGCGCCAGCCTGGGTTCCGTTTCGCCATTGGCGGCATAGCCGGTGAGCGCTTCAAAGATATGGTAGTTATAGGCGAAATTCGAATCGAGAAGCAGAAAATGCGGATCAAGCGTTGGCTGACCTGCCGAGCCCATGCGCAACGTTTGCGCGCTGGCTGACGCCATCAAGCCCGAACAGACGATCGATGCCAACAGAAGCATGCCTTTACGACGAGGCCAAGCGGAAGCTTGCATGAGTGTCCCCTTATCGGTTGAAAACCATCCACCGGATTATCAATATTATTTCGTTCATTATGTTGGCGAATTATTGTGATGTCAATTGAATTCAGCCCTTTAAAACCACTAATTTCTTATTCTGGAAAACCCTTATAAAATCGGCAAGGTCGACCACTTAATTGTTATTATTCAATAGGTTAAATATAATCTCAGCCATCAGATCAGCAATCAACAGGATGGATTTTCTTTTAATATACTGAAATAGAAGCGAGTCACTCAAAAATCCATCAGCACGCTTTTGAAGCGCAAATTCGACTCGATCGCTTCCCGGCCCAGATCTTTGCCGATGCCCGACTGGTTGAATCCGCCGGTTGGAATAATGAAATCGCCCGTCCGACTATACCGATTCACCCAGACGGTGCCCGCTTCGATCGCCCGCGTGGCGCGCATGGCCCGACCCATGTCAAGCGTATGCACGCCCGCGGCCAGCCCGTAAACCGGATGCCCCGCCAGGGCGATACCTTCCTCTTCATCGTCGAAGCGCTGGACAGTCAGGACCGGACCAAAAATTTCCTCACGCAATACTGCGTCATCCTCGGGAAGATTGTCGAGAATGGTCGGACGGTAGAAATAGCCGCCCGGCCCGCCATCGAAGAAACTTCCCCCGGTCAGGGCCTGCGCGCCCCGGCTCACGGCCTGGGCAACGGCGCGCTCCACCCGTTCGGCCTGCACCGCGCTGATTATGGGTGAAAAGTTCGTGGCGGCCGACCATGTCGGGCCCGGAACCACCGTTGCAGCGTAGGCTTCGATGGCTTCCAGCAACGGCTCCGCGATTGAGCGCTGCACTATAAGACGCGAACCGCATACACAGGCCTGCCCGGCATTGACCAGGAAGCCACGCGCCACCCGCTCTGCCACGGTCGTGATATCACCCGCATCATCGAAGACCAGTTGCGGGCTCTTGCCACCCAGTTCCAGCGTCACGGGCTTGGTGCCGTGCAAAGCGGCGTCGCTCATCACAGAGGCACCCGAGGCGGTTGACCCGGTAAACGATATTTTCCGAACCAAAGGATGGCGTACCAGAGCCGCACCCGCTCCGGCGCCCCGACCATTCACGACATTGAAGATGCCGGGCGGCATGCCCGCCTCGACGGCCAGTTGCGCCATGCGCAATGTGGAAAAAGGCGTGAGTTCCGATGGCTTGAGCACGATCGCATTACCAGCCGCCAGCGCCGGGCCGCATTTCCACGAGGCCATCGACAATGGAAAATTCCAAGGTGTAATGGCGCCCACGACGCCATAGGGCTCGGCCACGATCATGCCCAGGCTGCCACGGCGTGTGGGAACGACGCTGCCCAGGACCTTGTCTGCGTACTCGGCGAAGAAATACAGCGCTTCAGCCGTGAACGGAACTTCGTGTTCCAGAGCCTGAACAAT
>CAZPYF010000209.1:3900-4208 GCA_964590015.1 uncultured Burkholderiaceae bacterium | reverse complement strand
CTGTTCCGGAGCCGGTGCCGCCGCCATCGCGTGCCTCGACCTCATCATGCACCTGGGCGTAAAGCGCGAGAACATCTACGTGACCGACTCTCGTGGCGTGATCTACGAAGGCCGCGAAGAGAACATGGAACCCAACAAGGCTCGGTATGCGCAGCGCACCGATGCCCGTACGCTTGCCGATGTGTGTGTCGACGCCGACATTTTTTTGGGTTGCTCCGCGCCCGGGGTGCTGACTGCAGAGATGGTCACCACCATGGCCCCGCAGCCTATCATTCTGGCCTTGGCCAACCCCGAGCCGGAAATTCGCC
>CAZPYF010000209.1:0-3890 GCA_964590015.1 uncultured Burkholderiaceae bacterium | reverse complement strand
CGTTTCCGGATATTTCTTTCAATGAAAGGGGACCGGAAATTCGCCCCGAAATTGCGAAGGCCGTGCGCCCCGACTGCATCATTGCCACCGGTCGCTCCGACTACCCCAACCAGGTCAATAACGTTCTGTGTTTCCCCTTTATCTTCCGTGGGGCCATGGACGTCGGCGCCACGGTCATCAATGAAGAAATGAAGCTGGCCTGCGTACGGGCCATTGCCGAACTGGCTCAAGCGGAACAGAACGATGAAGTCGCCACCGCCTACGAAGGCGAGGAGCTGAATTTCGGGCCAGACTACATTATTCCCAAGCCTTTTGACCCCCGGCTCATTATCAAGGTGGCGCCCGCGGTGGCCCAGGCGGCGATGGATTCGGGTGTGGCGCGTCGCCCCATCGAAGACATCGAGGCTTACCGGCAACGCCTGATGAGTCTGGTGTATCGCACCGGTCAGCTTATGCGGCCGCTGTTCATGCAGGCCAAGTCGTCGCTGAAGCGTGTGGTGTATTCCGACGGCGAAGACGAGCGCGTGCTTCGCGCAGTTCAAACCGTGATCGACGAGCGGCTCGCGTTCCCCGTGCTGATCGGCCGCCCTTCCGTCATCAATATGCGCATCGAAAAATTCGGCCTGCGAATTACGGAAGGTACCGAGTTCGAGATCGTAAATCCCGAGTCGGATGACCGCTTCAACGAAACATGGCAGGGCTATTACAAGCTGCGTGGCCGCGAAGGGGTTACGCCAGACATCGCGAAGGCCATGATTCGCAAGCACAACACCCTTATCGGGGCCATGCTGCTACAGCGGGGCGATGTCGACGCCATGATCTGCGGTGTGGCCAGCAAGTTCGATAACCAATTGCGCTATGTCGATGAAGTGATCGGGCTGAAGCACAACGCGCGCACGTATGCCGCCATGAACGTGCTCACACTGCCCACTCAAACCCTGTTCATTTGCGACACGCATGTCAACGAAGATCCCACCGCCGAAGAAATTGCCGACATGACCATTCAGGCGGCCGAAGAGGTGAAGCGTTTTGGCGTGGTGCCCAAAATCGCATTGTTGTCGCACTCGAACTTTGGCAGTCGCCCGACCGCTTCCTCGCGCAAGATGGCCGAGGCGCGCCGCATTATCGCCACGCTCGCCCCCGATCTTGAAGTCGACGGCGAAATGCACGCCGACGCCGCGCTGTCTCAGAGCATTCGGCTGCGCTCGTTCCCCGACACGACGCTCAAGGGCCCGGCGAATCTGTTGATCTTGCCCAACCTCGACGCCGGCAACATCACCTACAACGCGCTGAAAATGACGGGCTCCAACGGTGTAGCCATGGGGCCGATTCTCCTGGGTGCCGCTCGCCCGGTGCATATCCTGACCACCAGCGCCACGGTGCGTCGCATTGTGAACATGACCGCTCTCGCTGCGGTCGATGCTCAGCAAGAACAGGGGCAGGTTCAGCGCTGAATAGTGCGCGGCACGCCAACGAGAACGGGGCCCTTTCGGGCCCCGTGTCTATGTCGCCTTGCGGCTGACGTATGGGAAGCACAGCGGCATGCCGCTGCGCCTGCCTTACGCTGCGGGAACGTCGCGTTCCGCCTCGCCGGTGTACAGCTGGCGAGGGCGGCCGATCTTGTAGTTGGGATCGGAGAGCATTTCGTTCCACTGCGCGATCCAGCCCACGGTACGCGCCAGCGCGAAAATGGCGGTGAACAGCGAAGTGGGAATGCCGATGGCGCGTTGCACGATGCCCGAATAGAAGTCGACGTTCGGGTAGAGCTTGCGCTCGACGAAGTACGGATCTTCCAGTGCGATGCGCTCAAGCTCCATGGCCAGCTTGAACAGTGGGTCGTTCTCGAGGCCCAGGCTCTCGAGCACTTCCTTGCAGGTTTCCTGCATGAGCTTGGCGCGCGGGTCGTAGTTCTTGTA
The DNA here is from genome assembly GCA_964590015.1 of uncultured Burkholderiaceae bacterium. GTDB lineage: Bacteria > Pseudomonadota > Gammaproteobacteria > Burkholderiales > Burkholderiaceae_B > Yanghanlia. Next base: position 1,974 of record CAZPYF010000209.1, on the reverse strand, counting down.
GACACGGTGGCCGAAACCCATCAGGCGCACGCCCGAATTCTTGTCTTTCACCTTCTCCATGAACTCACCGACGTAATCGAGGCCGCCATTGGCCTGGATTTCTTCGAGCATGGTGAGGCAAGCTTCGTTGGCGCCGCCGTGGGCAGGGCCCCAGAGACACGCCACGCCGGCTGCGATCGCCGCAAACGGATTCGTACCCGACGAGCCGCACAGGCGTACCGTGGAGGTGGATGCATTCTGCTCGTGATCGGCATGCAAGATGAAGATGCGATCGAGTGCACGTTCAACCACTTCGTTCACGACGTAGTCTTCGCAAGGCGTGGCGAACATCATGCGCAGGAAGTTACCCGTGTACGACAGGTCGTTGCGCGGATACACGAAGGGCTCGCCCCGCGAGTACTTGTACGCCATGGCCACGAGCGTGGGCATCTTGGCAACAAGCCGGATCGCCGAAACGTGGCGATGGTGCGGATTCGTGATGTCGGTGGAATCGTGATAGAACGCAGACATGGCACCCACGAGACCGGTGAGCACGGCCATGGGGTGGGCGTCGCGACGGAAGCCACGCAGGAAGTTCTGCATCTGCTCGTGCACCATGGTGTGATGCGTGACCAGGTGGTCGAACTCTTTCTTCTGGGTGTCGTCAGGCAGCTCGCCATTCAGAATCAGATAGCAGATATCGAGGAAGTCGCAGTTCACCGCGAGCTGATCAATAGGGTAACCACGATACAGCAGCTGGCCCTTGTCGCCGTCAATGTAGGTGATGGCCGATTCGCACGATGCCGTGGCCATGAAGCCCGGGTCATAGGTGAACAGGCCCGTTTCCCCATACAGCTTACGGATATCGATGACATCGGGGCCCACCGTGCCTTGATACACGGGGAATTCGACGGAAGGAGTGCCATCGGTGAACGATAGCGTGGCCTTTTTGTCAGACAGTTGCATCACATTTTCCTCTAGATATTTATAGCTTTTGCATGATGGCCACCAGGCGCCGGATATCGGGTGTGTCGTACACCCCCGAGGGCTCGTGGCGGCCAAGCAGTACGTCGAGCAGATCGTTATCGCTCATCTCGAACAGCAGGCTAAGGGCAGCGACATCGATATCGGTGAGGTCTGCCTCGTACTGATCCAGAAATCGCGTGATGATCAGGTCATTTTCGAGCAGGCCGCGACGCGCCCGCCAGCGCAGGCGCGTCCGGTCCAGGTCTGACAACTTTCTCATCAGGGATCCAAAGGGTTGAACAGTAATTTAGACGGCGCGACGAACCAGCATTTCTTTGATCTTGCCGATAGCTGCCGAGGGGTTCAGGCCCTTCGGACAGACGTCGGCACAGTTCATGATGGTGTGGCACCGGAACAGGCGATACGGGTCTTCGAGGTTATCGAGCCGCTCGCCGGTCGCCTCGTCGCGGGTATCGACGATAAAGCGATAGGCTTGCAACAAGCCGGCGGGGCCCACGAACTTGTCGGGGTTCCACCAGAATGACGGGCACGCAGTAGAACAGCACGCACACAGGATGCACTCGTAAAGGCCGTCGAGGTGAGCCCGTGCCTCGGGCGACTGCAGACGCTCTCGCTCGGGCGGCGGCTGGTCGTTGATGAGAAACGGCTTGATCGAGTGATACTGGTTGAAGAAGTGCGTCATGTCGACGATGAGGTCGCGCACGACGGGCAGCCCGGGCAGCGGACGCAACACGATGGGCTCGGAGAGCTCATTGAGGTTGGTGGTGCAGGCCAGAGCGTTCTTGCCATTGATGTTCATGGCGTCGGAGCCGCACACGCCTTCACGGCAGGAGCGACGGATCGAGATGCTGTCGTCGACGTCGTTCTTGATGCGCACGATGGCGTCGAGCAGCATCTTGTCGGTGGGCTCGAGCTCGACTTCGAGCTTCTGCATGTACGGGCGCTCGTCCTTATCGGGATCGTAGCGGTAGATTTCGAATTTGACAGTGCGTTTTTGGGTCATTTCGT
>CAZPYF010000208.1:0-4301 GCA_964590015.1 uncultured Burkholderiaceae bacterium | reverse complement strand
CATTGCGCGCCATCTGGTGGCCGTCGATCACGGTGACCACCGCTGATGTCTCGCCGGGTAGCGCCACAAGAATGGCTGTGGTGGATCCCCCGTACGCGGCACCGTAATAGATACCCGCCAGCATGATCAGCCCTGCAGTGGGCGGCAACACGTAAGTGATGGGCAGCAGCATGGCAATGGTCGGCACAGGGCCGATGCCGGGCAGCACGCCGATCAGCGTACCCAGAAGACAGCCCAGCAGACAGTACGCCAGGTTCTCCAGGGTAAGGGCGACCGAGAAGCCCAATATGAGGTTGTCAAATAATTCCATTTTCGAATGCCCCTTAGTTCATGAAGCTGGGCCACAGCGGGAAGATGAGACCCAAGCCTTCAATGAATGCCGCCCACACAAAGATCACCAGGCACAGCCCGTTGATCGCGGCGACTTTCCAGCTGAATACATGGCTGGCAAAACTGCTGAGGAACACGAGCAGGAATACGCTGATGTATACGCCCAGGTAGTTCAGTAGCAGGCCGCACAGGACCACGCTGCCCAGAAGGATGAGCACGACGGGCCAGTCGAACTTATCGACTCGTGTCTCGTCGGCTTCCTTGCTCGTTGCAGCTAAAGCCACAAAGCCGCCTAGAATGGCCAGACAGGTGCCTAACCAGAATGGGAAATAGCCGGGGCCCATACGAGCCGCAGTGCCCATGGAATACTTCGTCGCGCCAATGGCAAACGCAGCCCCTATGAGCACGAACATGACGCCGGACCAGAAGTCCTGCTGGTTCTTGATTCTGATATTCACCAGATGCCTCCAATTTCAGTGCATCCGGCATGTTAGGCAAGGGAAGAGTCTTGTGACCTATTGCTTCATTACGAAAACATTACCGTTCGGTAATGCTTGAGCAGGGCAAGATGATATCGACGCGAAGGCCGGGGCGGGCATTCCGAAATAAGAGCTGCCCGCCGTGCAAGGTGACGACGGCCCGCACCGACGCCAGGCCAAGACCGAACCCGGGAATGTCGGGGTTCAGTCGATGGAATCGCGTGCCCAGTTTCTCGAGATGCTCATGTGGCACGCCCGGGCCATTGTCGCGTACGGTGATGCGTGCCGTGTTGCCCTGTCGTGTGACTTGTATGCCAATACGGGCGCCTCGGCCCGCGTGATTGAAGGCATTGTCGACGAGATTGGTGATGGCACTGACCAGCAGATCGACATCGGCCTCGACCCAGACGTTGTCTGCGGCGCACTGCAGTTGTATGCCGTGCTCACTGGCGGCGGGCTCATAGAGTTCGTGCACGTCGTGAATCAAGCTTTTGAGCGACACGGCCGTGAAACTTCGGCGCTGCACCCCTGATTCGGCCTCGGCGATCAGCAGAAGCTTTTCCGATACGTTTATGAGGTCCATCAGCTCCGCCGAGGCGGCATCGAGCGCGGCCGCCTGCGCCTGTGCATTGCCGTGCTCCTTGCGTACCGTGTCGAGTTGCCCCAGCACACGTGCCAGAGGCGTACGCAAATTGTGGGCGATGGAATCCGATACATTGCGCACGCCTGTCATAAGGCTTTCGATGCGATCGAGCATGTGGTTGATGTCGTTGCGCAGCTGCACGAACTCGTCGACCTCCTGTGCGTCGGGAATACGGCGGGTCAGTTCGCCGGTGCCCACGCGCAGCGCGGTGTCACGTATCGCTTCCACCCGGTGGCGCAGCTCCCGTCGGAAGATCGTGGTGCCCACCATGACAAGAAAGAGCGCCACCAGTGTGGCGGCGATCACGGCATTGCCGATCAGCGACTGAATTTCCCGCATGTCGGCAATGTCGCGCCCGATGATCAGTACGCTGCCGCCACGGAGCTCGCGCAAAGTCAGCATCCCGGTAACGGGGGTGCCGGCGCGCAACACGTTCAGCAGCAGTGGAACGCCGGCAGCTTCTTGCAGCAGTTCCGTGGCCGGATACGGTTCATCGCCGTCGGCCACCGGCAGGAGCTCCAGGTTGCCCACAAGCGTCGCGCCGCTCGGCGATATGAGCAGGAACATCTCGGTATCGATGTCGGTCTGGTCGGAAAGTAGCTGCTCGATATCTTTGCGCAGCCCATCGAGCCCGTGGAGCTCATGCTGACCCACGAGGCGTGTGGCCGCCAGGGTGACCTGACGTGAGAACTGAACTTGCAGTAGGTCAACGATCTTGCCGTAGGCGAAGATCAATAAAAACGCGGTGGAGCCCGCGGCCAGAAGGCTGTAGTTCAGGGTAAGTCGGAAGGCAACCGAACCCCAGAGGCGGCGCCATCCAATGAACAGCCGTTCAAGCGGCATGGCTGCCGGAGCGTGAGTCGGCCGGCCGGCCGTCTGGGTGTGCCGAGAAACGGTAACCCACACCGCGTACGGTGTGTATGAGCGCTGTGTCCTGGCCGCCGTCGATTTTCTGGCGCAGGCGGCTCACGGTAGCGTCGATCACGTTGGTTTGCGGGTTGAACTGATAACCCCATACGGCACCCAGCAGCATGGCGCGGGTGAGCACCTGATCGGGGTGGGTCATCATGTAGGCCAACAGACGGCATTCGCGAGGCTGCAGGGGCAGCACCTTACCGTTGCGAGTCACGCGCGGAATCGTCAGGTCGTAGCGCAGGTCAGCGTACTCGAGCACTCGCTCGGCGCGGCTGCTTTTTGAACGCCTGACCAGCGCTTCCGCCCGCGTCAGCAGTTCAATCAGTGCGAAGGGCTTGGTAAGGTAATCGTCGCCGCCCAGCTTCAGACCTTTCACCCGCTCATCGAGAGCGGTGAGGGCGCTCAGCACAATGACCGGCGTCTTGATGCCCACGGCACGCAGCTTGGTCAGGATCGACAGGCCGTCGACCCCGTTGGGCAGCATGCGGTCAAGAATGATGAGATCCCACGGTTCCGACGAGGCGCGTTCGAGGCCTTCGACGCCGTCGTGGCAGATAACGGGCCAGTGCCCGAGCTCTCGGAAGCCGTCGGCAATGTAGTGTGCGTTCTCGCGGTCATCTTCGATGATGAGGCAATTCCACATCACGATTCGCTTCCTCCTTCACTGGTCATGCACGGCATGACGGGCGAGTGATGAGTGTAGCAAGCCGCGAGAACGGGGCTGCAGGGGACACAGGCGGCCCCGAAGGTACCTGTGTCGTTGTGCAATTAGTCCTGGCGCTCGGTGACTTCTACCAGGTGATAGCCGAACTGTGTCTTGACCGGGCCTTGCACCACACCTACAGGCGCGCTGAAGACCACTTCATCAAACTCGCGCACCATTTCGCCGCGGCCGAATGTGCCCAACGCACCGCCGTCGCGGCTGGACGGGCAGCTGGAATTTTCTTTGGCCACTTGCGCGAAATCGGCGCCGTTTTCAATGGCTTGCTTGAGTTCGTTGCACTTGGCTTCGTTGTCGACGAGGATATGACGGGCTGAGGCTTGTGCCATATGAAATGCTCCTGAAAAGATTAAGCCGACAGGTTAACGCACTTCATGCGGGCAGGCGGCGCCCCCGCCCCATTATCTGAGTTGCGCCTGTATCAGCGCGTAAGCCTCGCGAACGGCCGCTTCACCGTATTTACGCTCCAGTCGTTTTACCGTGAAATGGCCGCGCGCCATGGCCTGGTAATGCGAGATGAACAGGGCGTTGATGGCCGCGCCGCTGGCCGCCCCGACCACAGGCGCCGCCTGCAGCGCAAACTTCTCGGTAACTTTGACACCAAAGCGCTGCGCCACGGTTTCGATGATCTGAGCGAGCCACGAGGCCGTCTGGTTCGACGTGAGGTGAATGCCCTGAAACGAAGTGCGCGCCGCCTGCTGAGCCCCCGCACCGGCGGCCGCTTCCACCAGTGCCTTACCGGTTTCTTTTGCCAGCTCGGTGAGCCCCACGCGGGTCGCATAGTAGGCGGAATCGGCCGCGTCATCGTCGGAGGAACGGCCGCCCAGCGCAAAGACTTGAACGCATTCTGCCTGCACGACCGGATCGGTTATGGCGAACCCTTCGCTGCGAGCGATGTCGGCGACTGAACGCATGATAAGCGTAGTGGTTACCGGCAGCTCCACCAACGTTCCGGCCAGGCCAAAGAAGCCGCCGACCATGTCCGCGTCATGGACCTGGCGGAGGTGGTAGCCGACTCCCTTGAGTACCCTCCCACGGCCAGTGGCGAAAAGTCTTAGTACCGGGGTACGAACGCAACCGTCAGACCACCGCATTTCTTAGTACCCTTTACACGTAATTCAGACGTGACGGAAATAAAGTCGATAGAGTAAAATGAGATAGTTTATCGATAAGAAATAATCAGCGCCGCGGCGGATACCGTACCGGCGTCCCG
>CAZPYF010000207.1:0-4335 GCA_964590015.1 uncultured Burkholderiaceae bacterium | reverse complement strand
CTTTCGCCACTACCCCCTCAAGATAGCGTGTCTACCAATTCCACCACGTCGGCGAGGAAAGACCAGCATATTAGCATAAATTTTTAGTGCGATTCAAGAAGCACAGAAACTTTTTATGCCTGTCGCCGGCCTGTTAATGGAGACTAACGCTGAGTGCCCTGGGTATCGGACGCAGGAGCGGTTGACTCTGCTGTTTCAGCCGCCTCGCCGCCCGTGGAGGGCACGGACAGCGACGGCACAGACGCATCGCCAGACGACGATGAGGCAGGAGCCGACGGCACACCGGAATCGGGCATAGCGGGTACTGAACCGGGAACCTGTGGCACCTCAAAACCTTGCATCACGCCGGCGTCGATGATGCCGCTTTCCGGCTGGTGTGAAAGCCAAGCCAGACCGGCGGTAGATACAAAGAAAATAATGGCGGCCCACTTGGTGGTTCGCGAAAGAAAGTTTGCGGCGCCCGCAGCACCAAACAAACTGCCGGCAGAGCCGCTACCAAAAGCCGAACCCATATCGGCACCCTTACCCTGCTGCAGCAGCACGAGCACGATGACGCTGAGCGACGAGATGACCTGTACCGCCATCAGGGCGGGAGACAACCATTCCATGAAGAAAACTCCGAGGCCTTTAGGCGGCCGCTATGCTTAAAAATTCGGATGCGACCAATGCCGCGCCACCCACCAGGGCGCCGTCGATATCGGGCATCGCAAAAAGACTTGCCGCGTTTGATGCCTTGACACTGCCGCCATACAGAACGCGTACTTGCGGCGCGCCTGCAGCCTCGAGGCGCCGGCGAATGTGGGCGTGAACGTCTTGAGCCTGTTCCGGCGTAGCCGTGCGCCCCGTGCCGATCGCCCAAACGGGCTCATACGCAATGACGAGGCGCGCCAGGGCGTCGGTGCCCAGTTCGAGCACCGGTGCCAGCTGGCGATCGATGACGGCGTGAGTTTGGCCGGCCTCTTGTTCTTGCAGGGTTTCACCCACACACACCACAGGCGTAATGCCGGCGGCCAACGCAGCGGCTGCCTTTGCAGCAACCGTTGAATCGGATTCGCCGTGATAGCTGCGCCGTTCGGAATGGCCTGCGAGCGCCCACTGGCAGCCCAGGTCGGCGAGCATAGGAGCCGCCACCTCGCCGGTGTAGGCGCCTTTTTCATGCTCGCTGACGTCTTGCCCACCCCACGTAACGCCCGTGCCTTCGAGTAAGGACTGCGTTTGGTACAGATACGGGAACGGCACGCACACGGCAACGTCGCAATGAGGAACGTCGGCTATGCCCGTGCGTAAGCCGGCCAGAAGCTCGGAGTTGAATGCCGTATCACCATGCATCTTCCAATTGCCGATGACAAGGCGTTTGCGGGTAGAGTTGACCATAGAGGTTTGAAAAGGCAGCAAGTTTGGATTAACCCGGCATTGTACCTTGTATCAACCTACGCTGTAAGAATGATCTTGCCAATATTGTCGCCCGCTTCCATCATGGCGTGCGCCTTCCAGGCCTCCGCAAGCGGGAATGTGGCGTGCACGATGGGGCGGATCTTTCCGGCCTCAAGAAGCGGCCATGCGCGCTCACGCAGCTTCTTCGCGATATCGCCCTTGAAGCTCACTGGGCGAGGCCGCAAGGTGGAGCCGGTAATGGTCAGGCGGCGGCGCATGACATGATTGAAATCGACTTCGCCCTTGGGGCCACCCAGCAGCGCGATGATGACAATGCGGCCGTCGTCGGCCAGGCACTTGATGTCGCGATTGATGTAGTCGCCTGCGACCATGTCGAGAATGACATCGACCCCACGCCCATCAGTGGCTTTCTTCACTTCTTCCACGAAATCTTGACTACGGTAATTGATGCCCAGGTCTGCACCCAGTTCTTCAACGGCCCGTGCGCGTTCGTCGCTGCCCGCCGTGGCATAGACGCTATTGCCCATGGCTTTGGCTAGCTGAATGGCCGTAGTTCCGATACCGCTGGCGCCGCCATGTACAAGCAAGGTTTCACCGTGCGAGAGGCGACCGCGATCAAAGACGTTGCTCCACACCGTAAAGTACGTCTCGGGCAAGCCGGCCGCTTCAACGTCGCTAAGGCCCGCAGGAATGGGCAGGCACTGCTCTACCGGTGCGGTACAGTACTCGGCGTAGCCGCCACCCGCCAATAGCGCGCACACCTTGTCGCCCAACTTGAACCCGCCCGCTTGCGCGTCGCCGCCGACGATCTCGCCGGCCACTTCGAGGCCGGGCAGATCGGACGCTCCGGGGGGCGCCGGGTAATTTCCTTTACGTTGGAAAACATCGGGGCGGTTCACGCCTGCCGCCGAGACTTTGATGAGAACCTCGCCCGGGCCGGCTTCCGGCATGGGGCGCTCAACGAGTTTGAGCACTTCGGGGGCACCAGGTTGCGAGATTTCCACTGCTTTCATGTGAACTCCTGTCTGACTGCTTAGGGTAAAGGCCTATTATCACCCTAAAGCCCACAAGCCCGCCGAGTTACGCTAAACTTGCTGACTTTCCTACGCCACGCCATGCGCGTGCACCGCCTACGGCGGTTAGGTCTAAGGGAAGCGTGGCCGAGTGGTTGAAGGCACCGGTCTTGAAAACCGGCAAGGGGCAACCCTTCGTGAGTTCGAATCTCACCGCTTCCGCCAAAACGGCTTAGCCTGAAAGCCTACTGTTCCATTATTGGAACTGTCTAGCACCCCACCCCCTATTTTTCTCCACTTATGCCTCTAATAGAATGGAAGCATATCGGAACCCATGTCGGCCCGCTCTTCGTGAGCATGTCTTGGCCGGCCAACGGAGAAAACTATGCTGGAAATCAGAAAAAGCGAAGACCGCGGCGCCGCCGAGCACGGCTGGCTCAGCTCGCGTCATTCATTTTCGTTCGCAAACTACTATGACCCGAACCACATGGGGTTCGGACCCCTGCTCGTGATTAACGAAGACCGAGTGCAGCCGGGGCGCGGTTTCGGCACGCATGGCCACCGCGACATGGAGATCATTTCCTATGTGCTCGACGGTGCGCTGGAACACAAAGACAGCATGGGAACTGGGTCGGTCATTCGCTATGGCAGTGTGCAACGCATGAGCGCAGGCAGCGGTGTGCAGCACAGCGAGTTCAACCACTCGAAAACAGACCCCCTGCACTTTCTTCAGATATGGATTCAGCCCAACGTCGAAGGTATCGACCCAGGCTATGAAGAGAAGCACTTCGACACTGACAGTAAACGCAATCAGTGGCGTCTGATCGCCTCGCCCGATGGCGCGGAAGGTTCGGTGCTCATACACCAGGGGGCACGGGTTTATGCCTCAATTCTCGACGACCAAACTACGCTGGAATACGCGTTCGCGGCATCGCGCTGCGGTTATCTGCATGTAGCGCGCGGCACCGTGATGGTGAACGGCGAAACGCTGAAGGCCGGCGATGCGGCCAAGATCGTGAACATTGCCGGGATCGGCGTGTCGAGCCCGGCCGACGCCGAGATTCTGCTATTCGACCTGCCTGTCCGATAAGCACAGGCACGCGAATAAAAAGCGATGCGGGCCCCCTACTCCGCCGCCATCTACTTTCCTCGTATTGCCGCCAGAATGCGGCGGTCGCGCTTGGTGGGCCGGCCTTCATCGTAGTCGTGTGAGGGCTCCGGTGCCAGGCGCCGCATCTCGGCCGCGTGAGCCCGCGTTGCCGCGCTCTCGTCGGTCTCTTCGTAAAGCTTTGCCGCAACGGGAGCGGGGCCGCGTATGCGGCTGACGCCGAGCACCCTTACCTCAATTGGCGGATCTGACTTCCGTACCTTTACCAAGTCGCCGGGCCCGACCTCGCGTGCCGGTTTGGCAGTCTGGCCATTCACCAGCACACGCCCTTTGCCAATTTCATCGACGGCCAACGCGCGTGTCTTGTAGAAGCGTGCCGCCCACAGCCATTTGTCGAGTCTGAGTCGTTCTTCCATAGCGAGTTCCGAATAGGCCAAAGAAAAGGCCGCTACTCATTGTAGCGGCCCGTATTGGTGCCCGAGACCGGAATCGAACCGGTACGCCTTGCGGCGAGGAATTTTAAGTCCCTTGTGTCTACCTATTCCACCACTCGGGCAGTATCCGATTGGCTTGTGGCCGATTCAGCACTCAGTGATCAGGATTCGGCCGAAGGGCCGGGCTCACCACCTTGTGCTTCAATACCGCCGATAGCCTTGATCGACAGACGCAGGCGACCCTTATCGTCGGCTTCGATAACCTTGAAGCGTACGATCTGGCCCACTTTAAGCACGTCGTTGATGTTGGCAATGCGGTAGTTGGCGATTTCTGAGATGTGCAGCAGGCCGTCGCGGCCCGGAAGCACTTGAACGATGGCACCGA
>CAZPYF010000206.1:0-4346 GCA_964590015.1 uncultured Burkholderiaceae bacterium | reverse complement strand
ATGACCCCGATATTCTCGGCGTACGTCGTGACACCCGTGCCGCCCACGGAACCGGAGACCATAGTGGCCACGCCGTCACCCACAAAGGCGCGACCCAGATAGGCATCGAGGTTGCGACCGGTCATGGCGCTTACCGCCTTGATGTGACCCAGGTTCTCGGCCACCAGAATGATTGCAACCGGCACGATCACACTCATGGCATGCCATTCGAATACCGGTGCGCTGAAGTTCGGCAGCCCGACCCATGCGGCGGTGGATATGCCGCTGAAGTCGATGGGCGCGCCCAGGCCAAGCCCGTTCGTGAGCACCGCGTAGATGACACATGCCAGCAATAGGCCCACCAGAATCAGCAAGCGCTGCGTGGTGCCCCGGGTATAAACCGCCACCCCGCCTACGCATAGCACGGTAATAAGTGCCATGACGGCGTCAAACGTGGAGCCGCCCATGGCGCCTCGCGCCGCGATAGGCGCCAGGTTCAGGCCAATGACCGCGACCACGGCGCCCGTGACGACAGGCGGCATCCAGCGGTTGATCCATTGTGCGTCACCGCCCGTGCGGGAATTGACCCACCAGATGATGGCGCCGATAAGGGTATAGACCGCCCCACACGCGATGATCGCACCCAACGCCACACCAATATTGGCATTCGCGCCGGCACCGGCATAGCCGGTTACCGCGATGACCCCACCGATGAAGGCGAAACTGGAACCCAGATAGCTGGGCACGCGGCCGCGTACAAAAAGGAAGAAGATCAGCGTGCCGACGCCCGACATGAGAATGGCAACGTTCGGGTCGAAGCCCATGAGCAACGGAGCCAGTATCGTCGAACCGAACATGGCCACGACGTGTTGCGCGCCCATGGCGATATTCTGTGGCCACGGCAGGTATTCGTCGGGCTGCACCACAGCGCCCTGTGCGGTGTTCTCGACACGGCGCCAGCGGGGAAAGAAGGAATCAGACATGAGAGGGGAATGGAGTTTCAGATTGCCGCCCGGGGCGCCGTCGCACCTCGGGGTCGAAGAGGAGGCCGGTGCCGGCCGACGCGAAGTGTAAGGCGAGCACGCTAGCGCCGCAACAGATTTTTACGAAACGGCCGAGCCCGCTCCGCGGGGCGGGGCGGCCCCGAACAGAGCGCGCTGATAGAATCAAGGCATGGAACCGACACACTTTTGGCTCATTCGCCATGGCGAGACGGAATGGAACGCGGGCCGACGCCTTCAGGGTTGGCTCGACATTCCGCTCAGCGACATCGGGCTGCAACAAGCTCGTCAACTGGGGGCTTATCTGCGTACGCTGGCGACGCCACAGTTCACGGCAGTACTAAGCAGCGACCTATCGCGCGCAGCGGATACGGCGCGCATTGCCACCGAACACCTTGGCCTGCCGGTGCAGACCTCGCTGAGCCTACGTGAGCGCAACTATGGCGTCTACCAAGGCATGGATTGGACGGCACTTACAGAAGGCCCGATCGCGCAAGGTGTCGACCTGCGCGCACCCGAGCAGATCATTGACGAAGGCGAAACGTTCAGCGCCTTCGCACAACGCATTGGCACCGCGTTCGAGGGTTACGCTCGCGAATATGCCGGGCAGAACGTACTGGTGTTTTCGCACGGTGGCGTGGTTGATATTGCGTGGCGCAAAGCTTGCGGCCATGCGCTGACCGTGAAGCGGGAAGGAACTATCCGAAACACGAGCATCAACGTCTTCGACGTTTTTCCCGACGGCGCGTGGCGTCAGGGCGCCTGGAACCAGATCGACCATCTTGAAGCGCCTTCGCTCGACGACGTGATGCACACCTGAAGTAGGGGTCGGCCCTTGAACCGGCCTTACAGCTTGCCCTGCTCACCCTGGCGCGGCTTACGCTCGCGGCGGGCGGCAAGCCGGTCATACATCCATCCGGGCACGCAACGCAATAGGGCGCCCACCCATCCCATCTGCCACGGGATCACCACACTACGCGTTCCGCGATCAATATGGCCCGCAGCAACGCGGGCGAACTCGTCGACCGGCATCAGGAACGGCATTCGATACGGGTTACGGGCGGTCATGGGCGTACGGATGAATCCGGGCGCGATCGTGACCACACATACACCGCTGCCATGCAACTCAACGCGCAGGCTTTCGCAATAGTTACGAACGGCGGCCTTTGATGCGCTGTAGGCACCCGCGCCGGGCAGCCCCCGCACACCGGCCACACTTGCTATCCCCACGAGTCGCCCGCTGCGCTGCGCTTTCATGCTGGCAACAAACGGTTCAAACGTGGCGACGGTGGCCAACACATTCGTATCGTGAATGGCTTTGAACACCGCGAAGTCTTCCTTCGCTTCGGTGATCGTTCCCACACTGATACCGGCGCTGGCGATGACGATATCGACCGGGCCTTCGCGCAGGAAATCTTCGGCAGCGGCGTGCAGCCGCTCGCGATCACGCACATCCACCACGTAACGGGCATGCTCACCCGGCAACGTGGCGGCAAGCGCTTCGAGTGCTTCGCTACGCCGCCCGACTAGGGCAACCCGAGCACCCCGGCGAGCATAAAAAAGAGCGAGCGCGGCACCTATGCCGCTGCTCGCTCCTGTGATGAAGACACGTTCCACGCCGCGTATCAAGCGGCCTGCACCGTACCTGCATGCAAGGCTTGCAGTGAATACACCTGCAGCCCCCCGCCATTGCGTATGTACTGCAGCCCCTCGACGGCCGCGCGGGCGCCTGCGATGGTCGTGAAGTACGTGACCCGTGCAGCCAGTGCCTGCGTACGGATCGTGCGAGAGTCTGCTATGGCATTGCGGCGCTCTTCGACCGTGTTGATGACGAAGGAGATTTCGCCGTTCTTCACCATGTCGACAATGTGCGGGCGCCCTTCCGTGACCTTGTTGACCACCTGCACCGGAAGACCCGCTGCCTGAATGGCAGCTGCGGTGCCCCGTGTGGCGACGATAGTGAAGCCCAACGCGTTCAACCCGCGAGCCACCTCGACCGCACGCGGCTTGTCTTGGTCGCGCACGCTGATGAAGGCGGTACCCGACTCGGGCAACAGAACGCTGGCGGCCAGCTGCGATTTCACGAAGGCTTCACCGAAGCTCATGCCCACGCCCATGACTTCGCCGGTGGACTTCATTTCAGGCCCCAGGATCGTATCGACGCCCGGGAACTTCACGAAGGGGAATACGGCTTCCTTCACGCAGAAGTAGTCGGGCACCACCTCTTCCGTGACACCCTGTTCGGTCAAGGTACGACCGGCCATGGCGCGCGCGGCGATTTTGGCCAGTTGCAGCCCCGTAGCTTTCGATACGTAAGGCACGGTGCGCGATGCACGCGGGTTGACTTCAAGTACGTAGACATCGCCGTCTTGAATGGCGAACTGTACGTTCATGAGCCCCTTAACATTCAGCGCCCGCGCCATGAGCGCCGTCTGACGCTTGATCTCGGCGATGGCGTCGGCCGACAGGGAATACGGCGGCAGGCTGCACGCCGAGTCACCGGAGTGAACGCCCGCCTGCTCGATGTGCTCCATGACACCGCCGATAAACACGACATTGCCGTCGGAAATGCAGTCGACGTCGACTTCGGTGGCGTTGTTCAGGAAGTGGTCGAGCAAGACCGGCGAGTCGTTGCTGACCCGAACCGCTTCACGCATATAGCGTTCAAGATCTTGTTGCTCATGCACGATTTCCATGGCCCGACCGCCCAACACATAGCTGGGCCGCACCACGAGCGGGTAGCCGATTTCTGCGGCCAAGGCCAGCGCTTCGCCTTCAGTACGTGCGGTGCGATTAGGCGGCTGACGCAGGCCCAGCTTGCTGAGCAGCTTCTGGGACGTCGATGGACTCGGGGCTCGTGCCGATAATGGGTACGCCGTGGGCTTCGAGGGCGCGCGCGAGCTTCAGCGGGGTTTGCCCGCCGTACTGCACGATCATGCCGACCGGGTTCTCTTTGTGCACGATCTCGAGCACGTCTTCGAGGGTAAGCGGTTCGAAGTACAAGCGGTCCGACGTGTCGTAGTCGGTAGACACCGTTTCGGGGTTGCAGTTGACCATGATGGTTTCGTAGCCATCTTCACGCAACGCCAGCGCGGCATGCACGCAGCAGTAATCGAACTCGATGCCCTGGCCGATACGGTTTGGCCCGCCGCCCAGCACGATGATCTTCTTGCGATCGGTGGGCGCGGCTTCGCACTCGTCTTCGTACGTGGAGTACATGTAGGCCGTGGTAGTGGGGAATTCGGCCGCACACGTGTCAACGCGCTTGTACACCGGCCGGATACCCATCTGGTGACGCAGCTTGCGCACCTCGGCTTCAGCCGTATCATGCAGGTAGGCCAGACGACGGTCGGAGAAGCCGCGGCG
>CAZPYF010000205.1:0-4373 GCA_964590015.1 uncultured Burkholderiaceae bacterium | reverse complement strand
GAGATGTCCGGCAGATAGCGGGAGTTGCTGTGCCGTTCGTTGATTTCGGAGGCGATTTCCGGACGCCTGGCCCAGATGAGCGTGTCGGTCTGCTCGGTGGCCAGAGCGGCGAGCGCCGTGCCCCAGCTTCCGGCGCCCAGAACGGCAACGCGTGTCGGCAAGGCGGCGCTCATGTCGGCGTCAGTTCGTTTTGGCGCCGGGCGGTACGTACAAGCCGGAATCCGATGCTTGCGGCTGTTCCTGCTGCTGCTTTGCCATTTCAGCCACGCGCTGCTCGTAGAGCGCCTGGAAGTTCACTTCGGCCAGGTGCAGGGCGGGCAGCGAGGTGCGCGTGATGGCGTCGGCCACGTTGGCGCGCAGGTAGGGGTACAGCATGGTGGGGCACACAATGCCCAGCAGCGGGTCGAGCTGCTCATCGGGGATGTTGGCTGCTTCGAAGATGCCAGCCTGCGTGGCCTCGATCAGGTAGAGCACCTTGTCGTTGATGCGGGTCGTGACCGTGGCGGTGACACTGGTTTCGAAAACGGTCTCGGCCAGACGCTGCCCGCCGACATTCAGCGAAACTTCTACCGTGGGGCCTTCCTGCTCAAGCAGAATCTGCGGCGCGTTCGGCATTTCGAGCGAGAGGTCTTTGAGGTAGGTGCGTTGCAGCGCAAAGCTGGGCGCATTGTCTTGGCTGTTGGGTTGTTCGGCCATGAAAATTCCTGGTGAGGGGTCGGTGAGGCGGGGCAGGCTGCGCCCCGCGTGAGTGTGCGTGCGGTGTAGGTGCCGGGCCGCGCTCAGGCCTCGAGCAGGGGCATGAGCCCGCCGCTGCGATCAAGGGCGGCAAGATCGTCGTAGCCGCCGACATGAGTATCGCCGATATAAATCTGCGGCACGGTACGCCGGCCCGTGCGCTGCATCATCGCGTCGCGCTGTTCCGGGTCGAGATCAATACGAATCTTTTCGATTTCGGCAACGCCGCGCTGCTTCAGCAGCATTTCTGCACGGATGCAGAACGGGCAGACTGCAGTGGTGTACATCGAGACTTTTGCCATGATGATTCCTTGCTTAGTGTTTCTTCGCCAAGGGCAGGCCGGCTTCCACCCAGGCGGCCAGGCCGCCTTGCAGGCAGTAGACTTCCTCGAAGCCCTTACCTTTCAGGGTTTGCACCACACCGACCGAAGTGCGGCCACGCTCACAAACCACGATAATGGGCTTGTCTTTGGGCAGGCCGCCCAGCTTGTTGGTGAGGTCGGCGACCGGCACATTGCGCGATTGCGGCACAGCCCCTGCCTTGAAATGCTCGGTGCTGCGAACATCCAGGAACACGCCCTGCCTGTCGTTGGCCAGCTTCACCGCATCGTTCACGCCCAGTTGGCGCGCACCCCGATTCAGGAAACTGGGCAAGGCCAGTGCCACGGCGGCGGTGATGACAACGATGATAAGCAGGATGTTGGTCTGATCTGTAAAAAAGTCCACGGTATGTTCCGGAAATGCGCTGGGATGATGGGCCGAATCCGTCGATTATAAAATGGACGGCGATTATTAACTTCCAGGTGACTTTTACCATGTACAAACTCGTCCTCATGCGCCACGGCGAAAGCCAGTGGAACCTCGAGAATCGTTTCACCGGCTGGACCGACGTCGACCTTACCGACACCGGCCGGGAGCAAGCGCGCAAAGCGGGCGAACTGCTCAAGGAAAAGGGCTATGAATTTGATCTGGCGTTCACGTCGGTGCTCAAGCGCGCTATTCGCACGCTCTGGATCGCACTTGACGCCATGGATGCCATGCACACTCCCACGGGTTTGAGCTGGCGCTTGAACGAACGCCATTACGGCAACCTGCAGGGCCTCAACAAGGCGGAAACGGCGGCCAAGTACGGCGACGAGCAGGTGCTCATCTGGCGCCGGGCCTATGCCATTGCGCCCGAGCCGATCAGCGATTCCGATGAGCGCCATCCGCGCTTTGATCGCCGCTATGCCAAGGTCGACCCCTCGCTGCTGCCCGCCACCGAATGCCTTAAAGACACGGTGGAGCGCGTGCTGCCGTTCTGGAATGAGTCGATCGCGCCGGCCATTCGGGCGGGCCGACGTGTGCTCATTTCGGCGCATGGCAACAGCCTGCGTGCACTCATCAAGCACCTTGATGACGTATCGGAAGAAGAAATTGTTCACCTGAACATTCCTACCGGTCAGCCGCTCGTGTATGAGCTCGATGATCAACTGCGCCCGATCCGTCACTATTACTTGGGCGATCCGGCCGAAATCGAAGCGGCAATGGCGGCTGTAGCCGCGCAGGGCAAGGCCAAGAACTGATATGCGCCGCGCTGCGGTACTCGCGCTTGCGTTGCTATGGGGGCCGCTGTCATGGGGGCCCGCCGGCGCACAGTCTGCCGAAAGCGAGCTGAAGCGGCAGCAGGCCGAGGCGCAGCGTAATCAAGACGCCCTGCGAGAGCGCTTGAAAGCGCTCGAAAAACGCATTGTGGGTACCGAGTCGTCGCGGCGCGATGTCTCGGTGCAGCTTAAGGCGTCGGAAACCGCCATTTCGGAACTCGACCGCCGGCTTGAAACATTAGAAGCCGACACCGTCAAAGCCCGCAGTGCACTGAAGGATGTGCAGCAGCGCATCAGTCAACAGTCCGACGTGCTGCGAGAACGCCAGGAACATCTGGCAAACCAGCTCAGAGCCCAATATGCCGGTGGCTTATCGCCCTGGGCGGCTCTGCTTTCCGGCGAAGACCCCCAAGATATTGCTCGGGAACTGGGTTACCTCGACTATGTCTCGCGCGCGCAGGCCGAAGCCGTGCGCGGCGTGCGTACCGCGCTTGACGAACTGGCGCAACTGCAGCAGCAGGCCCAGGCACACGAAACCGAGCTGGTGAAACTGGCCAAGGAAACCACCAAGAAGCGCGCCGAACTGGACGATCGCCGTGTGGAGCGGCTGGCGGTGCTCGAGCGTATCGATACCGAATTGAAGTCGCAGCGGGGCGAAGCCGAACGCCTGGCGCGTAATGAAGAACGGCTGGGCGAACTCGTCGGTGCGCTGGGCATCGCCATAGAGGAAGAAGCGGCGGCCGCACGCAGACGCGCGGAAGAAGCCCGGCGTCTGGAAGAAGAACGGCGCCTTGCGGAAGAAAAGCGTCTCGCCGAGGAACGGCGGCTCGCAGAAGAGCGGCGCCTGGCTGAGGAAAAACGTTTAGCTGAAGAACGGCGCATTGCCGAGTTACGGCGCGAGGCGGAAGAGGCCCGCAAGCTGGCTGAAGCGCGCGAGGCGCAGCAGGTCGAGCGCGGTGAGGAAGCCCGGAAAGTGGCTGAGGCAAGGCGTGCCGCAGAAGCGATCCGCGCGCAGCAGGCCCCGCCCGACGACGCGGCGCGCGAAGCCGAGGCACCACGGGGTAGCGTGCGTATCACCGGGCGCGTCGATGGGGTCGCGGCCGGCGCCGACGAGCCGGTGCCTTCCGGGCCGCGCGGTGCATTATCCGCCGATGAAGCCTCCGCGTCAGCCGCATCCGCCCCCGTGGCTGCGGCACCTGAACCGTCCACGCCCCGAGCCTCGACAACGGTGGCTGTGGCGCCCACGACGGCGGCCAAACCCACCGCACCTGTGCCACTCAAGGGCTTAAGCAAAGGCTTGCCGTACCCGGTGCGCGGCGACGTGCAGGGCCGTTTCGGCATGGATCGCCCTGAGGGCGGCACGTGGCGGGGCATCGTGCTGCGCAGCTCCGAAGGCACGCGCGTAGCGGCGGTGGCGCCAGGCCGGGTGGTGTATGCGGGCTGGCTGGCCGGATTCGGCAACCTCATGATCGTCGATCACGGCGAGAAATTTCTTACGGTGTACGCGTACAACCAGAGTCTGCTGAAGCAGGTAGGTGAAAACGTGGCGGCGGGAGAGGCAATTGCCACGGTTGGGGCAACAGGCGGCCAGGTGGAGCCCGGTCTATACTTCGAAATCCGTCAGGGGGGCAAGCCGGTGAACCCTCTTCTATGGCTAGGCGGGTAGATTCGTTACTATGTGTCCACGGGCGTCGCGCGTTGGCGTGAACGAAATTACTATGAATCGGGTATGTGCATGAGCACTCGCAGGATACGCAGTTTGGGTCTGGTGCTGATCGGAGCGGTCGGCGGTTTACTTCTCAGCGTGGGCATCTCCGCCGTTGCGCAACGTGGCGAACCGTTGCCGCTCAAAGAGCTGCAGCAGTTTGCCAACGTCTTTGCCGCCATCAAGGCCAGCTATGTCGAGCCCGTGAGCGACGAAAAGCTCATCAACGATGCCATTAAAGGCATGTTCGATGATCTTGACCCGCATTCGGCCTACCTCGACGCCGATGCCTTCCAGGAAATGGAAGCCATCACGCAGGGCGGCTTCGGCGGCCTGGGCATTGAAATCGG
>CAZPYF010000204.1:0-4438 GCA_964590015.1 uncultured Burkholderiaceae bacterium | reverse complement strand
GAGAGCCCGTATTTATAGCCAGACGAAGCGGCAGCGTAGATCGAAGCCGCCCACACCCATGTTGCGGTCATGCTGGCAGCCGACATCCCGAACCCGATTGCACCGTTGGAGGTCATGTATCCATCAGCGCACTCGTCTTTCTTGCCTATTCGAAGGGTCATCAAAAACGATATCCCGTAGAAACAAAGTAGCAATAGAAGAACCGTGGTAAGGGATAGCTGATGCATGCATCCTCCGTATCAAACTTTCGTTGCGGCATCGGCGTGTGCGTGTACCGGCAGGCGCACGGCACGTGCAGGCCATGGCCATAGGCCACGGCATCGCTCTATTCCATGCGGGGCACAGATCAACGAAAGCGAATTATGTGAAAACGTCCGGGTTGCGGGCGGGGAGCCGGCAACACTGCGGCCACAAGGGCCGGGGACGAGGGACGCCACGCGTAAGCGTGACTAGAGCGGCGCACGGCTTTTATTTTCGTTTTGCACACGGTGGCGTAGCCACCTGAATTGACCGCAGCACTGTGCTGCCAACCCTGCGCTGGGAAACGGCGCCCGTCGCTCTAAAGACGCGAATGTTAGCAGTGAAACGATGTCAGCGTCAAATATTCTGGTGCGACGCAACATGTACTCACCAGGCTGTTCGACCCTCGACACGGCTCTGATTTGCGCCGGTTCGGCCGACGTCGAACCCCTTGAAACGCAGCAAACGCAAGGCGTTCAGCGTGACAAGCGCCGTGGCACCCGTGTCGGCCAGTACAGCCATCCACAGGCCCGTGATACCAAAGGCCGTAGTGACGAGAAACAGACCCTTCAAGCCCAGAGCGAACATGACGTTCTGGTGAATATTGGCCATGGTGGCGCGCGACAAGGCCACCAGATGGGCCACATCGGTGACACGGCTACCGAGCAATGCCGCATCAGCAGTTTCGAGCGCCACGTCGGTTCCGCCGCCCATGGCGATTCCGACATCGGCGGCGGCCAGCGCCGGCGCGTCGTTGATGCCGTCACCCACCATCGCCACCTTATGCCCGTCGCTCATCTCACTAATAAGGCGCAGCTTGTCGTGCGGAAGAAGTTCTGCAACATGGTCGATGCCAAGCAGATTCGACACGGCTTGCGCGGTGACCCGGTTATCGCCGGTGAGCATGACGCCCCTCACCCCCATGGACTTCAATCTTTCTAAACCTTGTCGCGCGTCGTGGCGCGGCTCGTCGCGCAACGCCACCAACCCGATGGCCAAACTCGAGGTGTCGTCGAAAAGTACAGATACCGTCTTACCTTCACGTTGCAGCGCTTCGATGCCCTGGCGCTGTGTGGGTGTGAGCGTGATGCGTTCGGCCGCGTGTGCCGGCGACGCAAGGGTTAGCGAACGGCCCGACACAACCGCGTGAACGGCTTTGCCCGGTGTCGCGTGGCCTTGTGAGGCCGCTGCGATAGTAAGGCCGGCCGCCTGAGCGTGGCCGACGATGGCCTTTCCTAACGGATGGGCCGAGCCCCACTCAACGCTTGCTGCAAGCGCCAGTACTTCGTGCTCCGATTGCGCCGTGTAGGCCGCCACGTCAGTGACGCGCGGCTTGCCTTCGGTTAGCGTGCCGGTTTTGTCGAAGAAGATGGTTCGAACCTGCCCCATGGTTTCAAGTGCATGGCCGCCTTTCACCAGCAAGCCTCGCCGGGCGCCGGCAGCTAGGCCGGACGCAATAGCCGCCGGCGTGGACAGAACCAATGCACACGGGCAGGCGATGAGCAGCAGCGCCAGGCCACGATATAGCCACGTACCCCAGTCGGCGCCCAGGGTGACAGGCGGTACCACGATGATGAGCGCGGCAATCGCCATGACGGCGGGCGTGTAATAGCGACTGAAACGTTCAATGAAGCGTGCCGTGGGCGACTTGCCGGCTTGCGCTTCTTCCACCAAATGAATGATGCGCGAGAGTGTGTTGTCGGCTGCCGTGGTTTCGACCCGAACCTGCAGTACGCCA
This sequence comes from uncultured Burkholderiaceae bacterium, assembly GCA_964590015.1. Taxonomy (GTDB): domain Bacteria; phylum Pseudomonadota; class Gammaproteobacteria; order Burkholderiales; family Burkholderiaceae_B; genus Yanghanlia. The sequence goes on along the minus strand of CAZPYF010000204.1, from coordinate 2,460 downwards.
TCGAGGTTGATCGAGCCCGCATAGACCGCAATGCCAGTTGATTTTGCAGTGGGCACCGATTCGCCGGTGATCGGCGACTCGTCGACGCTCGACGCCCCATGAAGCACCACGCCGTCGGCAGGTAACCGGTCGCCTGGTCGCACCAATATGTGATCTCCGATGCCGAGCGAGGCGGCGGCGACCTCTTGCTGCCCGCCCTGGGCGTCAAGCAGCAGCGCCGTTTTAGGCGCCAGCTGCGTGAGCGCTCGGATACCGGCACGGGCGCGGCCTGCCGCCACGCCTTCGAGCAACTCCCCTACTGAGAACAGGAACACTACGGCGACGGCCTCCTCGGCCTCGCCAATGAATAATGCACCGAGCGCCGCCACCGACATCAGAGTTTCGATAGAGAAGGGCGACCCGGATCGCGCCAGCGCTATCGCCTGACGAGCAAACGGGAAGACCCCCACGACCACAGCCAGTGCAAGCAGCCACTCACCGTAAACTGGCAGTAGAAACGCCAGGGCGTAAGCCACACCCATCAGCACGCCCAGCCCGATAACATGACGACCCTTGCGCGTTTGCCACCACCGCTGCTCAGTTCGTGGCGCCGGATCGTGCATATGAGGCGCAGCTGCTGAGCGTCGCAGCGAGCCCGAGCCGGTGGTAACGCCGAAGCCCAGGCTCTTCACGAGGGACTCAACATCAGCCGCTCGAGTAGCGGAACCCGGCTCGAGGGTGAAGTCGAGCTGTTCAGTGGCAAAGTTCACGTGGACGTCCGACACGCCGGGCACGCGTTGCAAAGCCGCCTCGATCTTGCCGACGCAACTTGCGCAGTCCATGCCGTCGACATGCATCGAGACAGGGCGCGGCGCGTGCGCGTGGGGGTGCAGTTCTGTTTCCATGCACCTATTACAGACCCTGTAGTGGCTACAGGGTCAAGCCGCCGCTAGGCATTGAACTAAATTGATATCGCGCGCTCTAAACTCTATAGTAGCTACAGCGTTTTAGAGCGAGAGAAATCATGCCTATCAAAATCGGCGAACTGGCCAAAACAACCGAGACCACTGTCGAGACCATCCGTTTCTATGAGAAGGAAGGCCTATTGCCGGCAGCAGCTCGCAGCCAGGGCAACTACCGACTGTATGGCGATGAGCATGTAGAGCGCCTACGCTTCATACGGCATTGCCGTACGCTCGACATGGCGCTCGATGAAGTGCGCACCCTACTGGAATACCGCGACAGGCCAACCGACGACTGCGGCGACGTGAACGGCATGCTCGATGCACATATCGAAGCGGTAGAGGTGCGAATGAAAGAGCTCGCTCAACTGAAACGGCATCTGCAGACGCTACGGCAGCAATGCGCCAGCCCGGCGCCCACATCGTCTTGCGGAATTCTGCGGGCGCTGGCCGACCAGTCGTGCCACACCTGAAGCCGCCCGTTAGTGGCGGCGCCTGCCGCCCGAACCTATTCCGGCTTGCGCGCCAGTAGGGTCGCAAACTGCAACCTGGCGCCGTTATGCATGGTGCCCACATCTTCGTTGTACTTCACCGGTTCCCACCCCGTGTAAGCGGCGCTGAGCTGGCCCGGCCCAAACGTGAACGGAAAGTTGATCTGGCATGGGTAGTCGGGCGTATCCATGGCGCACACGATCAGGTTGTAGCCCCCTGCCCGGGTACGGTGCTGCATATCGGCCAGTACCGCGTCGACTCGTGATGGCTGAATGAACATCAGAGTTACGGTGCAAGCGATGAAATCGTAATCGGCGTCTAACGCTGCGTCGCTGATGTCGTACAGACGCGGCGTGATGCTGCGGATGCCTTCCTGGTCGATGATGGACTGCAATTGGCCCAACGCAGCCGGGTTCGTGTCAACGGCGGTGACCGTGAAGCCGCGCTCGGCAAGGTATAGCGCATTGCGGCCGCTGGAGCACCCCATGTCGAGGGCATGGCCAGGTTCGACGACCTGGCAGGCCGCCACGACTTCGCTATGGGGCGGGTTCATTCCATATTTTTGATTCAAATCTTTAGTCACGTGCGCTCCTTCTCAACATCTTTAAGTGTAGAAGACGCCTTGCGAATTTAACCCTAAGACCCTTTTCCCCGTGCCGTCGTACCGGCCTTCAAACTTGTCACCCGTCATGGTTGAGAACGGCCTTACGTCTTACGATGGAAACATCAACAAACGTTAAGGAGTTAATCAATGACCACGCAAATGACAAAAGCCGTTTTCACCATGGAACCCTTCACCTGTCCGTCCTGTGTGAAGAAAATCGAAAATACCGTGCGCCGAATTGATGGCGTGCAAGAAGTTAAAGTGATGTTCAACTCCGGGCGCGTCCGGGTTGAGTTTGATGACGGTAAAACGACAGCCGATGCAGTGCAGGAGACCATCGTGAAACTGGGTTATCCAGTGCTTTCGAAGAAAGTCGCTTAATCAGCCATATCAGCCGCTTTCCACGACCCTTTTATATTGGCC
>CAZPYF010000203.1:0-4456 GCA_964590015.1 uncultured Burkholderiaceae bacterium | reverse complement strand
TGGAAAAGGTTTGATCTGGCGCATGATGGATGACGGTACGCCCATCTATGACCGCAAGCTATCGCACGACGAAGTGCGCCATCGTCTTGAGGCATGCTGGCGCCCGTACCACCAGGCGCTTCAGAACATGGTGAGTGATACCCATGCGCGCCTTGGCAAAGTCTGGCATATCAACTGTCATTCGATGCCCAGCGTGGCCGGCGCATTCGCCACCGACAAGCCGGGTCTTGTTCACCCTGACTTCGTGTTGGGTGATCGTGATGGTGAGACGGCTTCTCCCGCCTTCCGTGAAGCAGTGGCCGAGTTCCTTAAAGCCCGAGGCTATAGCGTCACTTTGAACGACCCCTACAAAGGCGTCGAGATCGTGCGCCGCTGCGGCGATCCTGCTGCGGGGCGCCACAGCTTGCAAGTGGAGATCAATCGCAAGCTCTATATGGATGAGGTCACGCTGCGACCCAACGAAGGTTATGCAAAGCTGCGTGGCGATCTGGCCGATCTGGCCGCTGAGCTGGTGCGCTGGGGTCGTGCTCAACTTGCCGCCGGCTGATGGCTATGGGTACACCAGCTCTTTCGATCAATGCCGAACGCCTGTGGCAGAGTGTGCAGGAGTTGGCACAGTTCACTGACCCACAGCGCCCCTGGACCCGCCGTGCCTTCACGCCGCTGCACGCGCAGTCGCGCGAATGGCTGGCGGCTCGCATGGCGGATGCGGGTCTGCAGGTGAGCCTCGACGCCGCCGGCAATCTGGTGGGGCGTCGCCCGGGCCGTCGCACGGCGCCACCGCTCGTAACCGGCTCGCACTGCGATACCGTGGTAGACGGCGGGCGCTTCGATGGAATCATCGGCGTTCTGGCCGGCATTGAAATCGCTCATGCATTGCATGAGTCCGGTATCGAGCTCGACCATCCGCTTGAAGTGATCGACTTTCTGTCGGAAGAGCCCAGCGACTATGGCATCTCATGCGTGGGCAGTCGCGGCCTGGTGGGCTTGCTCGACGCAGACATGCTGGCGTCACCTCGCACCGACGGCGAAACGTTGGCCCAGGGCATGGTGCGCGTAGGGGCGGAGCCATCGCGTATGGCGGCACCGTTGCGCGAGCCCGGAAGCATCGCGGCGTTCGTTGAATTGCATATCGAACAGGGCCCTGTGCTGGAATCAGAAGGCCTGCCAATCGGGGTCGTGAGCCATATCGTGGGCATTCGTCGAGTGTCGCTGGCCGTGACCGGGCGGCCCGACCATGCCGGCACCACGCCGATGGGCTTGCGTCAAGACGCGCTGGTGGGTGCTGCGCGCCTCATCGACGCCGCACAGCGGCAGGCCGTAGCGCTAGGCCAGGGCGCGCACTATGTTGTCGCCACGGTGGGTCGCATCGAGATGACCCCCAATGTGCCCAATGCGGTTCCCGGCCATGTCGAGCTGGTGCTTGAGGTACGTAGCGACAGTACTGAAGTTCTCGGGTCGTTTCCCGAATCAGTATTGGAAGAGACGGCGGTCGGGCTGGAGCAGTTGCGCGTCAGCGTAAGCATGCGCGAACTGAGCCGCTCCACCCCTACGGCATGCCACGCTGGCGTGATGCAAGCGATCGAGCGTGCTGCCACCGATTTGGGGTATGCCTCGCGCGTGCTGCCCAGCGGAGCCGGCCACGATGCCGCCTATATGGCGCGGCTCGGCCCCATGGGCATGGTGTTCATTCCCTGCAAGGGCGGGCGTAGCCACTGCCCTGAAGAGTGGATCGAGCCCGCACAGCTGCTCGACGGCACGCGGGTGCTGGCCCAGACGCTGCTGGGCCTCGATAAAAACGAGCTTACGACCGGTAGTCTGCGTTGATGCTGACGTAGTCGTGCGAGAAGTCGCAGGTATAGACGGTTTCCGTTTGCGAGCCGCGCCCCAGCGCAATACGAACCGTGATCTCGGCTTCTTTCATGACTCGCTGCCCGTCTTCTTCTGTATAGGCGGGGTGGCGCCCGCCTTCGCTTGCCACCAGCGTGTCGCCCAGCCACATGCGCGTGCGCGACACATCTAGATCGTGGATACCGGCGTAACCCACCGCGCACAGGATGCGGCCCAGATTAGGGTCTGAAGCGTAGAAGGCGGTCTTCACCAGCGGCGACTGGGCCACCGCATAAGCAACCTTGAGCGCCTCTTCGCTACTTGCGGCCTCTTCGACTTGAACGGTGATGAACTTGGTGGCGCCTTCGGCGTCGCGCACGATTTTCTGTGCCAGTTCGAGTGCAGCTTCGCTAAGCGCCTGGAAAAGGGCGGGGTAGCGTGGATCACCGGCATTTTCGATGCGCACGTCGCTTTGCCCCGTTGCCATGATGATGAAGGAATCATTGGTGGAGGTATCGCCATCAACCGTGATGCGGTTAAACGAGCGGTCGGCGATCTGCTTGGTGATGGTTTCAAGCAATGCCGGCGCAATACCGGCGTCGGTTGCCAGAAAGCCGAGCATGGTAGCCATGTTGGGGCGAATCATGCCCGCGCCCTTGCTGATGCCCGTGATCGTTACGGTATGTTCGCCAATAGCGACCTGCCGTGAGGCGATCTTCGGTTGGGTGTCGGTGGTCATGATGCCGTGCGCGGCATCGAACCAGTTGCCTGCCTGAAGGTTGTCGAGTGCAGCAGGCAGTGCGGCAGTAAGTCGATCGACGGGCAACGGCTCAAGAATGACGCCCGTTGAGAAAGGAAGAACCTGCTCGGGCTGCACGCCCAATATAGAAGCCAGTGTCTGGCAGGTATGTATTGCGGCCCGCAGGCCCGCCTGACCGGTGCCTGCGTTAGCATTGCCGGTGTTCACCACCAGTGCCCGGATGCCCTTGCCCGCACCGAGATGCCGCTCGCACAGCTGTACGGGCGCCGCACGGAATCGGTTAGTAGTAAACACCCCGGCAACGGATGCCCCTTCAGCGAGCCGGAACACGGTGAGATCGGTGCGACCCGCCTTGCGGATGCCGGCTTGCGCCGTACCTATTTCAACGCCGGCGACGGGATATATTTCGGACAGGGAAGGGATCTGTAAATTGACGGCCATGTTTCTGCGCAGGTAAGGGGAAACGGACCGTCAATTCTAGCGTACTGAGACTTAACGCGGCGCCCCTGCAGCGTCTTGTGGCATGGCATGAAGCCCCGCCGTTTTAAGTTCGCCCAACAGCTCGTAAAGCAACTGGCGACGGTTCTCTGGCAGGTCTTCTAGGAACTCGGCGAGGTCTTTCTGGTAGGCAGCCGACATGCGGCGGAACTGTTGCCGCCCCTTTGCCGTGAGGCGGATCAGGCAGCTGCGCCGGTCGGTGTCGACTTTCACGCGGTCGACAAGACCGTCGCGCTCGAGCTGGTCGGTGATGCCGGTGATGTTGCCGTTGGTGACCATCATGCAGCGCGAGAGGTCGCTCATTTTCATGCCGGTGGGTGCATCGGCAAGATGTGCCATGAGATCGAAACGAGGCAGGGTGGTGTTGAACCGCAGGCGCATCAGGCTGCGAAGCCGAGCTTCCAGCAACGTGGTGCAGGTCAGCATGCGTAAACCCAGGCGTAAATCGAGAGGATCGTTATTGCGCGCCCAGCTTTCGCGGTCAGGATTCGCAAACCCAACCAGGCAGGTATTGTTTGAGTCTTTCATGTGCAGGCCCTGTAAGCGAATGCCGGTACGGGACGAACCGGCAGGTCTGCACAGTTTAGGTATCAATTTTTCGCCCTGCCTTGATTTTTGGCAGGGAATTGAGCATTGACCCCGTCGTTTCTGACGAGGTCTGGGCTACTTCAACTGCGCGAAGACTTCCTCTGCGATGCTGAGTGTTTCGTCGATGATTGCTGCATCGTGCGCGCCCGACACGAAACCGGCTTCGAAGGCCGACGGAGCGAAATGAACGCCGCGCTCGAGCATGCCGTGGAAGAAGCGATTGAACATGGCCACGTCAGACTCAGACACCTCGGCCAGTGTGGTGGGCACGGTGTCGCGGAAGTACAGCCCGAACATACCGCCTACGGAGTCGGCGCTGAAGGCGATTCCGGCAGCCTGGGCGCGTTCCTGTAGGCCTTGCGCCAGCTGTGCCGAACGTGCCGACAGGTTGTCGTAGAAGCCCGGCTCGTCGAGCAAGCGCAACGTGGTCAAGCCTGCAGCAACCGCCACCGGGTTGCCCGATAGGGTGCCGGCCTGATACACGCCGCCCAGCGGAGCGATATGCGCCATGATTTCGGCGCGGCCACCGAACGCCCCCACCGGCATGCCGCCGCCGATGACCTTGGCCAGTGTGGTGATGTCGGGCAATACGCCGCTCAGGCCTTGCACGCCTTGCGGACCCACGCGGAAACCTGTCATGACTTCGTCGAAAATCAGCACGGCACCATGGCGTGTGCACAGTTCGCGCAAGCCTTCGAGGAAGCCGTCGCGCGGCTTCACGAGATTCATGTTGCCGGCAATGGGTTCGACGATGATGCAGGCGATGTCGTCGGGATACTT
>CAZPYF010000202.1:0-4505 GCA_964590015.1 uncultured Burkholderiaceae bacterium | reverse complement strand
CGCCGCGAGAACAAACCCTTCACCATCGTATGGGACGGCCATCTTTACGACCTCGACGCCTGGGGCATCGTCAAGGGCACGCCCAAGCTTGAAGAAGCGCTGAAGTTCGTGGCGTTCACAACCACCACCAAGGCACTCGCCGGCTTCCAAGATGTCGCCTACGGCCCTCCACGCAAGTCGTCAATGGAGCTGGTCGACAAAGACGTGGTCGACCATCTGCCCTCATCGCACATCGATGCAGGGCTGAAGGCCGACGGCATCTTCTGGGCAGACTACGGCGAGAATCTGGGTGAAAAGTTCAATGAGTGGCTCCTTAAGTAAAGACGAGATCACTCAGGAACGAAGAGCACTGGCACGCCGACGGCGTGCCAGCCTGCTGCTGGTCGTTCCGCTGATCGCCTTCATCTTCTTTGCCTTTGTGGCGCCAATCACCACGATGCTTTATCGAAGCGTCTACAGCCCGGATGTGGCTGAGCTCATTCCAGACACCCTGGCTGAACTCGCTGAATGGGACGGCGAGGGCCTGCCTTCCGAGGCTACCCGCGTCGCCATGGCGCGGGAACTGCGCAACTTGGGTCAGGAACGGCGTGCCGGTGTACTGGCCGCCGCCGTGAACCGCGCCTACCCCGGCGCCTCGAGCCTGATCAATTCCACGGCGCGCCGAATGCGCAATGCCGACGATAACGAGCTGAACCTGACGGGCGCCGCCCTGCTCGAGAAAGCCGATAAACGTTGGAGCCGCACTGACCTATGGCGGGCCATCGACGAAGTTGGGGCGGTGTACACGGCCAATAACTACCTCACCGCGCTTGATCTCGAACGCACAACTAGCGGCGAAATTCAACAACGCGAATCCGCGCGCATCTATCTGCAACTCTACGGCAAGACCTTGGGCATGGCGCTCGTTATTACACTGCTGTGCATCGTGTTGGGGTATCCGCTCGCCTGGTACTTGTCGCAGGCGCCTGCCCGCAAAGCGAACCTGTTGATGATTCTGGTGCTGCTGCCCTTCTGGACCTCGCTGCTGGTGCGCACCACAGCCTGGATCGCCTTGCTGCAAACCAACGGCGTTGTGAACTCGGTGCTTGAGGCGTTGCATATCATCGATGCGCCGTTGGAGATCCTGTATACGCGCAGCGCAACCATCATCGCCATGACCCATATTCTGCTGCCCTTCATGATTCTGCCGCTGTATAGCGTCATGCGAGGCCTCGACCCCAGCTATATGCGCGCCGCGCTGTCGATGGGCAGCCGCCCGTTGGGCGCCTTCGTACGCGTCGTGTTGCCGTTAAGCCTTCCGGGTTTGAGTGCCGGCGCGTTGCTGGTCTTTATCATTTCAGTGGGCTACTACATCACCCCGGCGCTGGTGGGCGGCACCGACGGCCAGATGATCTCGAACCTTATTGCCTTCCATATGCAGCAGTCGAACAACTGGGGGCTTGCCGCCGCGTTGGGCACGCTGCTGCTGGTGCTGATACTGGCGCTTTACTGGACCTACGATCGTCTGGTGGGCGCCCGCAACATCCGCTTGGGCTAAGCCCCCGATAACGCGAGAACGCGCATGAATGAACAACCCATCCATTACGGCCCATTGCAGCAGGCGGCACGCATTCTGGTGGCGGCGTATTCCTGGTTGGTGCTGTTCTTCCTGATTCTGCCGATTCTGGTCATCGTGCCGCTCTCGTTCAACGCGGAACCCTTCTTCAGCTTCACGCCCGGAATGCTGCGGCTCGACCCGGAGGCGTATTCGCTGCGCTGGTACGAGCGGATCTTCACCACCGGAAACTGGATCCTCGCCATCAAGAACAGCTTCCTCATCGGCTTGGCGGCCACCGTGATCGCCACCGTGCTGGGAACCGTGGCGGCCGTCGGGCTCAGCAGTGAATCCATGCCGCTGCGCCGCCCCATCACGGCGTTGCTGCTCTCGCCCATGATCGTGCCCCTCATTATCGTGGCGGCCGGCATGTTCTTTTTCTATACCCGTTTCAATCTGGTGGCGACGCACGTGGGGCTCATCATTGCCCATGCTGCCCTGGGCGTTCCGTTTGTGATCCTCACGGTAACCGCCACCCTTTCCGGATTCGACCAGTCACTCTACCGTGCGGGGCTCAGTCTTGGCGCGTCGCCGGTGCGCACCTTCCGCGACGTGGTCATTCCCCTTATTCGGCCCGGCGTCGCTTCCGGCGCGCTGTTCGCATTCGTGACCTCGTTCGATGAAGTGGTGCTCGTGCTGTTTCTGGCCGGGCCCGAGCAACGCACCATTCCCCGTGAGATGTTTGCAGGCCTGCGCGAACAGATCAACCCCACCATTCTTGCCGTGGCGACATTGTTGATTCTGCTTTCGCTGGCGCTGCTCTTCACCCTGGAGATGCTGCGCCGGCGTACGGAACGCATCCGGGCCGGCGCGAGCACCGGTACCTCATGAAAACAACGCTGCGCCGCGATGCACGGTGAGGCAGGCCCAGCAGCAATCGGTCAGCCGCGAAGGCCCGCGCGACGTCCTACGCATCGTCGTCGAAAAGGCTACATCGCCGGTCGTCGCAACAATTCATGACGGTGTAATAGTGCGTCGCAATAATCGCATCCAGACGCCGGACCCCCGGCCCATCTGGATGCGAACTCATGACAAAACGCCTTACCTTGAAGAAAGGCTTCATCTTCTTTTTAATTACGTTAGGCGTGCTTTCCGCACTGGTCGTCACGGCCGTTGTGAACCTCGCCCGCAGTGTCGATCATCTGCGTGATACCCAGCAAAGCCGCTACGCGAGTACCTTGCTTGCCACGGAGTACAAGAACCTGACACAAGCCATGACCCGCGATGTGATGGCCTTTGTTTCTACCGAGCAACCCGAGTTTCTGGAAAGCTATGATGCGGGCGCGGCGCGGTTGGAGGGCGACGGCACGAGGGAGCGCCCCGGCATGCTCGAACGCTTCGCCGCAGCGGGTTTCACCCCCGATGAGATGGCGCTGCTTGAGTCGGCGCACACCGCGCAACGGGAACTCATGGCGGTGGAGCGCGAAGCCATTCAGACGGCGAGCGGCCAGTTCGATGATGGCCAAGGCGGCGTGCGCGTCGCCCTGCCCAACAGCCTGATGGCCAAGGTGATGATATTCGGACAGCAGTACACACAAGCAGCCGCAGATATTGCCACCGGCATCGACGCGTTCGACCAAGCTCAAGCCCGACGCCATGAGGCTGAGGTACGGGCCGCCGGTAACGACATCCAGGCCGGTAGCCGTATCGCACTGGGCGCCATGACAATCCTGTTACTGGGCAGTGCGCTGGCGCTGCACACGCTCTACCGCAGCATCAAGCAGCCGCTCGACACCGGCGTAGCTCTTGCGGAACGGCTCGCACAAGGCGACCTCGCCGCGCAGGCGCACGTGCAGCGCCACGACGAGCTCGGCAAACTGCTGCTGGCCCTGAATGGAATCGGCGCCGCACTGGCCCAAACGGTGGGCGAAGTGCGGCAGCGCGCCGACCAGATCGCCCACGCCGCACACGAAACGGCGCAGGGCAACGCGGCCCTGAACCTCCACAGCCAGGCACAGGCGCGTCACCTTCAAGAGACGGCCGGAGCCATGGAAGAGCTCGCGGTTACGGTGCAAAACAACGCAGAAGGTGCAGGCATGGCCAGCGAACTGGTATGCACGGCTTCAGACACCGCCGAGCGCGGCCACGACATCGCCCAGTCGGCCCTCCTCACCGTGCAAGGTCTACGCGAAAGCTCACGCACCATCGCCGACATCACGCACCTCATCGATTCAGTGGCGTTTCAAACCAATATTCTTGCGCTCAATGCCGCCGTTGAAGCGGCGCGCGCGGGCCCACACGGCAAGGGTTTCGCCGTGGTGGCGGCAGAAGTGCGCTCACTTTCGCTGAAGACGGCCGATGCCGCGCGCGAGATCGCCACACACATCACGACCTCGGTGCAGAATATGGACAGCAGCGCGGCATTGGTTGATAAAACCGTCGGCGCCATGGGCGAAATCCGTCAGAGCGTGGAACAGGCCCGCACGCTGGTGTCGAACATCTCGAAAGCGTCGCGCGAACAGGCAGCCGGCATCGCCCAGGTAACAGGCGCAGTGGCGGAACTCAATGCATTGACCGACGAGACGGTAAGACAAGTGGGTCTGGCCGCGCAGGCCACAACGAGTCAGGAAGAACAGGCGCAGGGGCTCGCCGCGCTGATTGCCCGATTCAAGCTGGAAGACGCCGTAAGCGATTCCGAATTCATGATTTCTCAAGAAAGCGCGTCGCCTCAGGCGCCCGTCGCCCACCGAACCGATATCGTCAGCCAGCCCGGCCGCAGCGCAAGCGACGGTTATCGCGGGTTGTCAGCCGCCCCCTTGCCACAGCTCGGCGGCTAGGCGGCGGAAGGCTCCACCAGGCCCGAACACACTACCGGCTTCTAAGACCCCGCCCGATGCCCCGGGTTAGAATAAAGGGTTAATAACTAGGGAAAGATCATGGAAGCCGAACACCAGAACCAGATTGCCGCCCG
>CAZPYF010000201.1:1584-4511 GCA_964590015.1 uncultured Burkholderiaceae bacterium | reverse complement strand
TGATGCTGGTGAAGCTCGATTCGACAATAATGCCGGCCACCGACACATCGTCGGCGCGCGCGGCTAGGTCGATGGCGATGGCACCGCCCAGGCTGTGGCCGTAGATGAAGCGCCGAGAAGGGTCGGGCTGGCGATGGGCCATTTCGTGCAGGGCCACCACGGCGTCTTCGTAGGCCGTTCGTTCCGACGGCAGCAGGCTCGTCGATTCCCCGAACCCACGGTAGTCGATGGCGAGCACCGAGAAACCCATGTCGATCCAACCCTGCATTCGGAACACGCTGCCGTTTAGGTTCCAGCGGCTGCCATGCAGGTATAAGACGGTGGGTGCGTCGGGCGACGGCTGTTGCCAGTACCACGTATGCACGCGGTGCCCGTTGCTCAATTCAAGATCGAATATTTCCGTGCCTTCGGGCGCTTCGCGCCACCAACGCTGGCTGTCTTCCACCGAGAAAATTCGTTCGCGCTGCCACTCATCAAGCTGCATGTAGCCCGCCGCGCCGGCCACACTGAGGATGCCGGCGGCCAGCAACCGTCGTGGGTAGCGAAGCAGGTATTTAACGGGCATGAAAAAAGCATATCATCGTAGGCAATCGGGTGGCAGAGTCACCCATACAAAACTTTAATCATGAACGCTCCAAGCAAGAAGAAACGTCAATCTGAGCCCGAGCCCACGCGCTGGAAGCTGCCACGGTTTTCAGTGTGGCCTCTGGCGCTGTGCGTGGCATCGGTGCTGCTGTATGTCTTTCACGTGCAGGTGCACGAATTCGCGCCGGCCGTCGAGTTGGAAAGTCTGCGCAATATTGCCGCCATCGCGATCTTCTACTCGGCCGGTTGGTTAATGGCGCGTTCCTTCCGGGCCATCGTGACCCGCAAGGGGAAGGCGTCGGGGCGGCGCAAGGCGCCGAAGCTCTTGAGCGAGCTGGTCTCGGTCACGCTGTTCACCATTGCCACGATGCTGGCGGTGGGCCTGTTGATTGGCAAATCGTCGGGCGGGGTGCTGGCGAGTTCGGGCCTGATCATCGCCGTTCTGGGCTTCGCGATTCGCAACGTTTTGGCCGACGTGCTTTCGGGTATTGCGCTGGGTATAGAAGCCCCGTTTCGTATCGGTGACTGGGTGGAGTTCGATTCAACCACCACCGGGCGGGTCACTGAGATTGGCTGGCGCACCACGCGCATTCTGACGCGCGACGACACCTATATGATTCTGCCCAACAGCCAGATTTCGCGGCAGATGCTCACGAATTACAGCGCGCCCCGCAAGCAGTATCAGGCGAGTGTGGAGATTCTGCTGGGGCAAGGTGTGTCGGTGGCGCAAGCCAAGGCGTTGTTGAGGGAAGCGGCGCAGCTGGCGCTGCAGAACCCGGGCATGGTGGAAACGCAAAAGCCCATTGTGCGAACTACCCACTACGGGGTAGAGGGCGTGACCTATACGGTGAAATACTGGGTGAGCAATTTCGCCTACGACCTGGAATGCCGTGATGCCCTGCTGGCGGCGGTGGACGAAGTGATGCGCGAGCACGAGATCTCGCCCGGGAAAGAGCGCGTGCGGCTGGTGCTGGGCGACGACAAGATCGTCAGGGGAGTGTAGGTTTGCCTCAAGATGGTGGCGCCGGCGGTTCTGTTCCCCTGTGCGCGGTGCATCCGCTTCCTTATTCCGCCGACCCGGCGGTTTATTTCGAACGCATACATCGCGCGCCTGGTGCTGTGTTGCTGGATAGCGGGCGACCAGTGGCCGAGCGGGGCCGCTTCGATATCTTGAGCGCATGGCCGGTGGAGACGCTGGTTCCATTTGGCAGCGAAAGCGGGCAAGCGTTTCTTGCGCGGCTGCGGCGTGGTGTGCGGGCGTTGGGGGCAGCGGCCTTTGAAGACGGGTGCGAGCTGCCGTTCGCTGGGGGCCTGCTGGGGTATTTGGCTTATGACTTTGGGCGGCGACTGGAGGCGGCGTCGGGGCTCCTACCCGCCGATGACCAGCAGTTTCCTGATGCTCGCTTCGGCTTGTACGACTGGGCGCTGATTACTGACCATCTCGCACAGCGCTGCCAGTTGGTTTTTCATCCGTCTTGCTCTGATGCACGACGGCGTGAAGTGATGGCGGTGTTTGAATTACCCGCTGCGGCGCCGTGCGCCGAGGCATCGCACTTCAAGGCAGAAGCGGCCCTGGAGGAGTTCGGGCTACTAAGCGACTTCCGTGCGGATACCGAGCGCGATGCGTATCGACAGGCCATTGCGCGCATCCATCAATACATTGAGGCCGGCGACTGCTATCAGGTGAATTACACGCAGCGATTCCAGGCGCCGTATCGGGGCGATCCGTGGCAGGCGTACTGTGCGTTGCGCCGGGCTTGCCCCACGCCGTTTGCCGGGTACCTGGACCTGGGCGGCGACAACGCCATTCTGAGCCTGTCGCCCGAGCGGTTTTTACGGCTGTCGAATCGGCAGATCGAGGCGCGGCCCATCAAAGGTACGCGGCCACGCGGCGCTACGCCCGACGAAGACCAACGGCAGGCGCAGGCATTGCAGAGTAGCGAAAAAGACCGCGCTGAGAATCTGATGATCGTGGACCTGCTGCGCAACGACATCGGTCGTTCGAGCCGTGTGGGCTCAGTGCGCGTGCCGGAACTGTTCAGCCTGGAAAGCTACCCGAACGTGCACCACCTGGTGAGTAGCATCACGGCTGAGCTCACTGAAGGGCTCGATGCCTTCGATCTGCTGGCAGGCAGCTTCCCCGGCGGGTCGATTACCGGCGCTCCGAAGATCCGAGCCATGCAGATCATCGATGAGCTGGAACCCAAGCGGCGCAGCCTGTACTGCGGCTCGCTGCTTTATATCGACGTGCGCGGTGAGATGGACAGCTCGATCACGATCCGGAGTCTGCTCGCGCAAGACGGCAACATTTTCTGCTGGGGCGGCGGCGGCATTGTCATGGA